>NZ_JBFHGM010000010.1:0-41225 GCF_041583095.1 Draconibacterium sp. | reverse complement strand
CCGTTTTAAATACCGTATTAGAACGGTTAACCTTTTGCACAATTTGGATGCTGACCGAACCGCTTCGATTTTTGTTTTTTTCGGATAAACATACCCTAAAAATAGCTCCGCATGACCCAAATTGCAAATTTTAAACTCGTATGTTGCTGATATTCAATAGTGCTTTTTAAGAGCGTTCACGTCGCGCACAAAACAGGAAGATATTGATACCCAGCAAGCACTTTGACATTCGTATAATTTTTTTGGACATCCGTTATCGTCGGTTTCATCAAATTAGAATTACTTGCTCATAACAATACCAGCTGTGAAACTGATTGCGCTTAAGAAATGGGTTCCGATTGTTCGGAACGAATAGAATGTGATGCCGTTGGAATTAAAACATTTTACGATACTTACGGACGTCACTCAGTGTATTTGGATCTTGCCTTGAAAAAGTTTATTATCCTTATCGTATTTAAAACAACAAAGTAATGAAGAGTATAAAAATTCTACTATTGGTAATATCTCTGGGATTATTATTTTCCTGTAATCAACAATTAATTGATAAGCAAGAAACACTTGAATGTTTCGATTTTTGGTCGAATCAAGACTGGGAATGGTATAAAAGCAACATTCCGTTTTTGGAAACACCGGATAAAGACATAGATCTCACCTATTATTATCGATGGGAACTGGTAACTATGCACTTGGTGTATGGCTCTCCGGAGAATGGTTATGCCTCTACTGAGTTTATCGACCGCCCATGGTGGTCGGGTGCATATGGCACAATAAGTTGCCCTGTTGGTCATCATTTGTACGATTACAGATGGCTGCGCGACCCGAAATACTTGAGGGATTATACCAAATTCTGGTTTCATCATCCCGGGGCGCAACCTCATAATTATACAAACTGGCTTGGCGATGCTGTGTGGCAAGGTTACAAGGTTCATCAGGATACTGAATTTGTTACAGGTTTATTGAAAGGGCTGATTAATGACTACCAAAGATGGGAAGACCTTTATTGGGTTGAGGAAGAAGGGATGTTCGCCTGGGACGGAATGCACGATGGCATGGAAACCAATATAAACAGCAGGCAAACACCAAATTGGTTTGCTGGTGCCCCCGGTTATCGTCCTACCATTAACGCTTACATGTGGGCACATGCCAATGCCATTGTAAACGTTGCTAAATTAACCGGAGACAATAAAACGATTGACAAATTCACGGATAAGGCAAATACAATTAAATGCAATTTTCAGGATAAATGTTGGGATACAAACCGAAGTTTCTTTTTTCACCGGTTTAAAAATGATGAAGTTACGGCTGACAGAAGCGACACAATAAAAGCCAATACGCTAACCTACCAAAGTGGCAAATACGAAGGAAGCCCTCATGGACGAGAGTTAATGGCTTATGTTCCCTGGTATTTTAATATGATTGATGATACCCCGGAATTTGGGTCAGCATGGCAATTTTTAATGGATCCTGAATTTTTCTATGCAAAGTTTGGTCCTACAGTAACAGAGCGAAACGATCCCTTGTTTTTGATCTCGCCTAGATGTTGTGTGTGGAGTGGGAATTCGTGGCCTTTTGCAACTTCCCAAACCTTAAAGGCAATGTCGAATGTCCTTAATAACTACCAAAATCAGTTGATAACAAAAGAGGATTTCTTGGAAATGTTCAGCATATTTTCCATAACACACCGACAAGATGGCAAACCCTACATTGCTGAGGCTTTGCACCCCGATAATGGCTCTTGGGATGGGCACGATGTTCCCGGTCATAGCGAGCATTATTACCATTCATCTTACATCGATTTGGTTATTTCTGATTTGATCGGACTAAAACCCCAGGCAAGCGATTCTATACTTGTAAAACCTTTGATACCTGACGAATGGGAATACTTCATACTGGAGGATGTGGTGTATCATGGTTACAATGTTTCTATTGTTTGGGACAAAACCGGAGAAAGGTATAAAAAGGGAAAAGGTTTTCGAATTTTGGCAGATGGAAAAACCATTGCTTCTGCAGAACAGGTGCAGGATCTAAGTGCTTATTTGACGTCGAAACAAGTAAATATCACGGAAGAAAGCCAGGTTAACTATGCCGTTAATAACACCGACAAATATTACCCCAAAGCCATTGCATCATTTCCCGGGATTAAAGATCGTGTGAGCAAATTAAATGATGGACAGTTTTGGTATTTGACTCGCACTACAAACCAATGGAGCAATGAATATTCTGAAGAGGAGCAGGATTGGGCTGGAATTGACTTTGGAATTGAAAGGGATATAAAGAAGATTATTGTATATTTTGTAGAAGACGATAATAAAATTAAATCGCCCCAAGCCTACGAGCTTGAATACTGGGATGGAAAGGACTGGGCAAAAATACAAGGACAGAAAAGACAATATGAAAAGCCAATGGCGCGCAAAGGGAATTCCATTGAATTTAAAGCGCTAAAAACGTCTAAGATACGTTTGCTACTTCATCCTCAGGAGGGATACAATATTGCCATAAGTGAAATAGAGGCATGGGGGAAGCCAAATCTTCCATTGATTGAACCAAAAGAAAGGGATTCGATTCAATTGGGGTATAATTGCAGTGCATCTTAGACGTCAAGGTATGATAATTTAGATTTTTTAGCGGATGGCAAGATTTATCGAAATCAGCGGTGGACATCCTATGAATCGCCTAACGATATGGATTGGGTAGAAATTGATTTCAACAAGCAATACACGTTCAATCGGATATATGTATATTTTTTTCAGGATAATAATATTCTTCCTCCCGAAGAAATTATAGTTGAGTGTTGGGACGGTAGTAGTTGGAAAAATACAGCTATTGTTAAGAATATTCCTGAGAAGTATATCGGAAATGCTCTGAACATTCTTGCCGTTAACGAAACAATAGCTTCTAAAGTAAGGCTAAATTTAGTTCATCAAAAAGGGAAAAAGAGCGGTATATACGAAGTTGAGTTTTTAAACAAATAGTTACGGCTAAAGTGAAAACTCTAGCTCAACATCCAACAATTGCACAGAGGATAATATGAGAAATAGAAGTTTGATTCTTTCCATGATTAACAGTTAAACTTAAGCTAAAATTTGGTTCTTTTGTTTCAAATATCTCAATATTCACAAACAGTCAATCATATATGTTTACAACTTGCATAAATCACTTTACATATTGCTGAAGGAAGCAGCATTAGTTAATTTCCATATGATTATTTGAATAAAATGAGAGAAGAACGAACAATTGTACAAGTACATTACACATTTGTAATGCTTCCGTATTTCTTCCTTGATATTTCTATCCATAATGACAATGATAAGTTAGAGATGTGGTTATTCTTATCGTTCAGATCTTTAGAGAAGATTAAAGCCGGAACCATACTATAAATGCAAGCTTTCATAAATAGTGAGTTAGATAGCACGGTCAGTTTCTATGTCTTCAGTATCTTGAAGCAAGGAGCTGACTTCTTTTTTGCGGTTTAACAATGTATATTATTGAGGCTTCATTGACAATTCTTGCAGCTGTTATGTTTTTCATATTCAATGTGTCTATTTCTTTGAATGTTATCTACTGGATAAAATGTAATATGATTAGCTGCCAATTGTATGGATTTTTCTGGACAGGCATGTTGTGATAATAGGTTAAATAATGATTTGAATAGGCTGGATCATAAAGTAATTATTCATCTTTTTCTGATTTGTTTGGTTATAAAAGTAATTTTTACCTGTTCTAAGTTGTTGAATTGCAGCGGTATTTACATTTGTGATAGTTTTGAGAACATCTGTTATGGTGAAAATTGTCATTTGCTGCTTAATTGCGTATGATCTCTTTTCCCGGAAAGTACTATTGTGCAGGAAATGGAAAAGGGTAAACTAAAACGCTAAATAGAAATGCTTATGAAAAAATTAATTCTAATTCAGATTGTTCTTTAGACCTGTTTTTAATATCTGTTTCAACGGAGAAATTAATTACAGAGCAAATTGCCAAAAGAACGCAGCAACATTATCAGAATTCAACCGATCCGGCATTTATCAGTCCCGGATTTAATACTAAAACAGACCAAAAAACATGTGCTTATGGAAAAGACCAAATTGTAGAAAAATGTTAATCCTGAAACCTCCGGAAACTTCCTCGAAAAAAACAATGTCTTATTTCAAATTCAATAGGACCATTAAAGAGGGGTAAATTAATTCTAACACTAAAACGAATTTAAAAAGTGATGTAAATGAAATCCAAATCTATTGTGAAAATTCGATTACTGTTTTATGTTATCTGTATGATTTTCATACCCTTTTGGGCAGAAGCTCAGGAAAGGGGTATAACAGGAATGGTTTACGATGAGAAGGGAGAACCTATTCCCGGAGTAACCATTTTAAAAGTAGGTACAACTGAGGGAACAACTACCGATTTTGACGGGAAATTCTCTATAAGTGTAAGCGAAGGCGACATCCTGCGTTTTTCTTTTATCGGTTTTACTCCCCAGGAGATAGAAGTAGAAGATCAGGAAACTTTAAAAGTTGCATTAAGTTCCGATGTTAAAAGCCTGGATGAGGTAATGGTAGTTGCCTATGGTGTCCAGAAAAAAGAATCGGTAGTAGGCGCAATCTCCCAGGTTTCAGGAGAAAAGTTGAAATCCATTAAAATGGGAGGTAGTATTGAGAATACATTACAGGGAAGCTTACCAGGCTTAACTGTTATTATGACCGACCCTACTCCCGGAGAGGAAGCTATTGGTGGTTATTACGCTGCATCGCCTATTCAAATGGCGATTCGTGGTACTGCCTCAATGGGAAATAACAATCCTCTGGTAATTGTTGATGGGGTTGAGCGTAGTTTTTCAAATATTGATCCAAACGAGATTGCCTCGATTTCTATTTTGAAAGATGCTTCGGCAACCGCTGTTTACGGGGTAAAAGGGGCTAACGGTGTAATTATTGTGAACACTAAAAGAGGTAGAGCCGGTGCTGTGGAACTGGACTTTAGTGCTAACTGGACAATGAAAACGGCAGCAATATTGCCAGAGTACATGAACTCTTACGAAACGATGATGCTCAGAAACGAAGCCTACCGAAATGATGGAATGTGGGATATGTTAATTTCAGATGAAGCACTTCAGCATTATAAAAATCAGGACCTGCCTTACCTTTATCCTGATTTCGACTGGATGGACTACTTGTTTGAGCCAGGTTTCGATCAAACTTATAACCTGAATGCAAGGGGAGGTAACAACTTTGTTCAGTACTTCGTGTCGTTAGGGTATTTGGAAGAGGGAGATATTTTCTCTGTTGGAAATAAATTTCCTTACAATTACGACAAGAAAAATGCACACTACTGGCACCGACGTTATAATTTCAGAAATAACCTTGATTTTAACATAACAAGAACAACAAAACTATCTGTTAATTTAGGGGGTAACATTAAAGTATGGAATAAACCGGAAGATACATTTACCCAAATGATCTGGTACGAGAGTCCGACCAACCTGCCATTTTATCCTGCTGGTATCCTCGATCAATATCCTGATGATGTTATACCATATAATCAAACAGGCGACAGGCCTTTTATAAATCCTTCAAAAGGTGAGGTAAAATTACACTGGCTTGGTGGACGTGGTTTTTTACGTAGAAAAGCAAACGAAATTAATTCGGATCTTCGCTTAACACAGAAGCTTGACTTTATTACTGAAGGACTTTCATTTTCTGCAATGTATTCGTACAACAGCCAGGCGATATACAGTAAAACCTACTTTTATGAACCATACTATGGATATTATCTCGATCCGGAGACAACGCAATGGGGACGTTATGATGCCTGGGGGGCTGAAGATTTTGATACTCCACAACCACCTTTAACAGTAAGCAATAACGACAACTTGTGGCAGGTTGGTCGCTCACACTACTACGAAGCACAACTGATGTACGGCCGCCAATTCGGAAAACATAATGTTGGAGGGGTTGGTGTATTTAGCCGTCGTCAATCAAGAGCAATTGACGATTTCCCACATTACGAAGAAAACTGGGTAGGTCGTGGTACTTATAACTACGACGAGAGATATTTCTTTGAAGCAAGTGTTGCTCATACCGGATCAGAAAAATTTGCACCTGGACTACGATTTGGAACTTTTCCTGCATTTGCAGGAGGTTGGATGATTTCGAAAGAAGAATTCTTTACTCCAATTACACATCTATTCAACACCTTAAAGTTGAAGTACTCCTGGGGTAAAGTAGGTAGCGATGCCGGAATTGGTCGCTGGCTTTATATTTCAGAGTATTCGGATGCTGCCGGTAGTATTGGATTTGGTTACCCAATGCAGGGGTATCCTTACATTCAGGAAGGAAATATTCCTGTAACCAATGCAACATGGGAAGAGGCAATCAAACAAAACCTTGGTTTTGAGCTGGGAATGTTCGATAGCCAGATTACATTAAATGTAGATCTCTTCAATGAACGACGTAAAAATATGCTGCAACAACGTATGTCCGTTCCTACTTATGTTGGGGTAACTGAAATTAGAGGTAACCTTGGAGAAACCAAAAGCCACGGTATCGAGATCGACCTGTCAGTTAACAAGCAGTTTGGAAACGGATTAGGACTTTATCTTGACGCCAATGTTGCAGTGTCAGAAAACCGTGTGGTATTCTATGATGAGCCGGATAAAAACCCGTTCAACATAAAAGCGGAAGGGAAACCTGTTGATATAGCACGTCGTCTTGGTACTTATACTCCAGGATCTGGTTTAGTTGATGCCGGTTTTTATCAAAACTTCGACGAGTTGTTCTTATTCCCAACAGCAACAGGAGGTTCTCCAATTGTAGGTGACTTTAAATACCTTGATTTCAACGGAGATGGTGCTATTGATGCACAGGATTACGTTGTAGCAAAGGATCCTACAGTACCAAACTTAACTTTTAATGTAAAGCTTGGAGCAACCTTTAAAAAATGGTATGCTGATGCTACCATATATGGAATTGGACCAGTACAGAGTCCAATGCGTCAGGGAGGTATGTTTTACTTATATCCTTTCTCGGATAACGAAAGTAACGCTTACACTGCTCACGCAAATCACTGGACTCCTACAAATACCAATCCTGAGTTCCCTGCGGTTCATTACGCTGCGGCTGACCAGTACAACTACCAAATAAGTAATTTTTCAATGATTGATGGTCAGTATCTTCGTTTAAGAAACGCACGAATAGGTTATAACCTTGATATTCCTGCATTAAAAGATATTGGTGTACAGCGAATGAGTTTAGCACTTATCGGAACAAACCTTTTAACCTGGAAGAAAAGAAGCTGGGGGGGAGATCCGGAAGGATATAACTACGGAGTAGATTTTGGTGCATATCCGCAAACGAGAAGATATACGCTGGAGTTGAATGTGACATTTTAATTGTGAAAATAGAAACATATGAAAAAGATATTATTAATATTATTTACTGCAATAGCCTTGTTTGGATGCGAGGAATATCTTGACAAGGTTGAAGATTCGGATGGACTGCAGGAAGAAGATGTTTTTACAGACTACTTGAAGTTCAGAAACTTTGAAGACCGTATGTACAAAGATTTGAATAATTATTTGTCAGACGGTGATTATACCTATATCGCGGCATTGTGCGACGAAGGACATTTAGGACCAGGTTGGGAAACAATGCCGGTTGCTCAAAGTGGCGACTGGATCCGCTCGTACAAAACGGGTCAGGCACTTCAGTTTTATGGTGTTTGGGATGCTTGGCAAAGTATACGAATTGCAAATATTGTACTGCAAAACCTTCATATGCTTGAGGGAAATGCTACTGCAGAGCAAATCAATCAACTAAAAGGTCAGGCGCATTTTATGAGAGCCTGGTATTATTACGAGTTTCTGAAACGTCAAGGGGGGATGCCTTATATAAAGAATGTTTTTAGTGGTACCGATAACTTTGCTTTAGAGCGTTTATCATATCATGAAACAGCATTGGAAATTGCCGCCGATTGCGATACTGCTACTATGTTATTGCCATCAAGATGGGATGATGCCAATATTGGACGCCCAACTGTAGGAGCGGCAATGGCATTAAAAGCGTCAACGTTTTTGTTTGATGCCAGCCCGAGCAATAATCCCGGGAATGATAACTCAAAATGGGAAGCTGCTGCCGGTGCTGCCTGGGATATAATTCGAATGGCACAATCAACAGGGCGCTATAATTTGTTGCCTTGTAATGGTCAGGATCAGGTATCATACACAACTCCATCAGGAATTAAAACCATAGATTACGTTAGTGGTTACGATAGTATTTTTATGTATCAGCCATTTAACGACGAAATAATCTGGGAATTCTATGGAGCAAGTTGGAGCGGTAACGGAATGTGGACGGTATTTACAACACCGAGTATAAGTGGTGGTGGTGTAATACAGGGATTCAGCCCATCGGCCAATATTGTAGATAAGTTTGAAACTGATAAAGGATTGGCAATTGAAGATGATCCTGATTTCGATAATCAGGACCCTTATGTAAATCGCGATCCCCGCTTTTACCATTCTATCCTCTTTAACGGTGAGCGATGGACAAGTCAAACCGATCGTTACCTGGAATTGTTTAATGGCGGTGCCGAGCGCAAAAATGCTGAACACAACTCGTTCTCTGGTTATCTGGCCCGTAAATTCTGGGCTAAAAATGTAGACCAGTGGTCGGGAACTTCCTCACCTTTTACTCACGTAATTTATTTCCGTTTAGCAGAAATGTATTTACAATATGCTGAAGCAGCTAACGAAATTGGTGGTCCAAATCATACAATTTCAGGAGCTGATTTATCTGCAGTTGAAGCAGTAAATATTGTTCGCGCAAGGGTAGGAATGCCTCCTGTTAATGCACAATACCTAACAAGTAAAGAAGCTTTCCGCGAACGTATTAAGAACGAACGCGCTGTAGAACTTTACCTCGAAGGAAAAAGATTTTTCGATCTTTCAAGATGGGGAGATGCACATAAAGCAGAACACCGCAACCTGTATGCTGACAATTTTGAAGAAGACAGTGCAAGCCCCACCGGCTACAAAATTACTCGTTCTTCTGATCCATTCGCCAGCTTAACTTTTGCACAAAAACATTATAAGTGGCCTATCCCGCTGGAGGATGCTTTAATGTTTGATGAGTTTAAACAAAATCCCGGATGGTAGAAACACTCTGAATTGTGTATAAAATCCATACGAAAGAAATACAGGATTCAGTTAAAAAAAGAGTATTTGATATGAAAGAAAAATATATAAATAGACTTTTGATCTTGGTCACCATCATCCTGATAGGTTTAAGCACAAATGCACAGGAGGAAAAGGTACCGACAAAAGAAATTACAGCAATTCTTGTTGATAACGATAATGTACCGGTTGCCGATGCAGTTGTGTCGTCGTTTATTGCCAGGGATAAGGCTGTTACTAACGAAGATGGTAGTTTTACAATCAACATTGCAGCTGCAACACAAGAGCATCTGACGGTTAATGAAAGTGGTTATAAACCACTGACCATCGAAATAGAAGAAGGAGAACTTGAGAATAGTTCTTTGGTAATTGCAAAAGAGAATATTTACTCGGGAGATAAGGTACTTAATTTTCCTTACCAGGATATGTTAGCCAATCGTTCGGTATCGGCAACAACTGTAATTACCGGAGAAGAACTGAAAGCTTACCCAACTGCAAACTTTCTTGAAGCTTTAAGCGGAAGAGTTCCCGGGATGATCGTTTCGACTGGCAATTCTATGCCAGGATATGAAACAGTAGGAGTTAGTATACGCGGAGTAAGTGCAGTGACCTATATTGATGGAATTTTGCGCGATGCAACTGATTTGGCAATTGAAGAGGTAGACAAGGTGCATATTATTCGCGATTTAAGTGGCCGTGCCATGTTAGGAATAAGTGCTACCAATCCGGTAATCTATATTACTACAAAAACTGGTACTTCGTACAAAAGAGAGATTAATGCCATGGCAAGTTTTGGTGTGAGCTCTCCTGAGAGTTTACCAAAATATCTGGATGCATACGATTATGCAACATTGCATAATGAGGCTCGCCAAAACGATGGATTAAATCCACTTTATTCGCAGGAAGCGCTTAATGCATACCAGAATAACTCTGATCCTATCAGATATCCAAACATCGATTACCAGGACGAGTACCTGAAAAAGCAAACAATGTACCGGAAAGCTAATGTAAACTTCAGTGGTGGCGACCAGAAAGTAAGCTACTACTCGATGTTAGACTATGTTGGTACTGATGGTTTGGAAGCTGTTGGTCAGGATATGAAATACAACCGCTACAAAATCAGGGGTAATGTTGATATTAAGTTGAACGATTGGATGAAAATGAACGTTCACCTGTCGGCTGTATATGGCAAAAACAAATATGCAAACCAAGGCAATGGTTCAGATCCTTTTGATTTGATCTATTATACTTCAACTTATCCGTCGAATGCACATCCAATTACGTATGATGACAAGTATATTATCAGCGACAATTATCCTGTAAACTTAACCAACGAGTTGGTTTACGGAGGTTACGCCGAGAGTGTAGCACTTAACACTCAAAACGGTGCCGACTTAATAATCGACCTGGGTAGCGTGCTTGAAGGATTAACGTTTAAAGGTTCTGCTGCATTTGATGTTTATAACTCGATTACCAATAATAAAGGGGGAACAGAAGCACTGTATCGCCTCAATTTCAACGGCGATGAAATTGCAACAGAAAGAATTGTTGAGCGTGAAGTTGTTCCGAGTTTATGGAGTGGAGATAACAGTTACATGCGAAGAACTACCGGTTATGGACTTTTTACCTACGACAGAACATTTGATAAACATGCCTTAACCGTTAATACTTCTTACCTGCAATTGATGGAAGAGGTGAGGAACGTAGATCCAAACTACCAACCATTAAAAAGACAAGACCTGTCGTTCAGAGCGAACTATGCTTACGATAACAAGTATGTTGCACAAGTAGATATGAGTTACTCGGGAAGTATGTTCCTGCAAAAGAACGACCGTTTCAATCTTTATCCTACAGTTGGGGCCGGATGGGTTGTTAGCAACGAAGATTTTATGGCCGACAGTAAAGCTGTTAATTATTTGAAACTTTATGCTTCGGCCGGATACACTGGAATTGAGTATGTTGGTTTGGCCGGATTTAACTCGTACTACTTATTCGAAACTTTGTGGCAGGACGTTAGCGACTGGCAACCTGGTATTGACGGAAATAAAGGTGGTTCAGTTAATGTTTACAACATTATGCAGGCCGGTAGCGAAAGTTTTGAGCTTCCTACACTCCGCTTCATTAATGTGGGTGTTCAGAGTAGCTTGTTTAACAACTCCCTGGCAGTTGAGTTAAATTACTACAATCGTAACGAAAGTGATCTTTTCTCTTTGAAACAATACGAAACACCTTCGTTATACGGTGGATATGATTTCTTACCTGCTACAAACTATGGCGAGAATCAATATTGGGGATTGGACGGACTTGTACAGTATACCAATAAAATAGGAGAGCTGGAATATTCGATTGGTGCCAATGCCACATACAACAGGGGGAAAGTTATAACAATTGATGAACCTGTTGCATTGGAAGAATACCGAAAAAGAGCAGGAACACAAATCGACAATATTTTTGGTTATCAGGCTGATGGTTTGTTTCAATCGGAAGCTGAAATTGCAGAACGTGGAATTTCTCAAAGTTGGGGAGCTCTTCAACCGGGAGATATCAGATACGTTGATTATAACAACGACAAGGTTGTTGATGAGAAAGATGTTCACGACCTGGGAGAACATATTCCACGTATTTACTACGGACTTAATCTGAACCTGAAATACAAAGGAATAGGTTTAAGTGTAATGGGAACAGGTAGAGCCGATGGAAAGTATACGGTTGCAAATTATGAGATGATGGCTTCATCTACAGCAAACTTTACAGAACCAATGATGGATCGCTGGCCGGAAACAAATGACTACCCACGTTTATCATTTCAATCAGATAACAGCAATCAAATGTCGTCTTTCTGGTTAAGAAACGGAGCTTATTTCACCATGAAAAATGTGGAGCTAAGTTATACACTGCCACGTAGAATTTCTCAGAAATTCCTGATGAGTAATCTGAAAGTGTTTGCACAAGGAAAGAACCTGTTTACTGTATCAGAATACAGCAAATACGGTATTAATCCTGAAAACACCCTTGCAGGATCTTATACGTATCCGATAATGAGAACCATTGCCTTTGGGGTAGCATGTAAGTTTTAATTGTTAAAATTTCACGTATGAAACGAATAGAATTTATTATATTATTAATAGTAGTCTTTGGCTTTACATCTTGTGATTTTCTTGATCCGAGACCAATCCAGGATCAAACTACAGAAGACTTATGGAGCCATGCTACCTATGGAGAGGGTATCTTAACCAAAGCATACTACGATCTTGAATCGAATTATCCCATAAGGAATGATTTTTATACCGATAATGCGGTGCCAAATACAACAGGTTTAAATAATCTGGCTCTTGGTTCGTGGACGGTACAGAATAATCAGATAGGTGAGTGGGATCAATGTTACGAAAACATTCGTTACCTGAACTTATTCCTTGAGAATGCTGAGGGTATGCCTTATAAGATTTCTGATCCGCAGAAAGATTCACTTATTGCCATTCAACGGACCGGAGAAGCTTATTTCCTTCGTGCATGGTACCAGTGGAAATTGTTACGCGACTATGGTGGTTATGCCACTGGGGAGACCGAGGCACTTGGTTTTCCAATCGTAACCCATGTGTTAGGCCAGGACGAAGAACTTGATATTCCTCGTAATACATACGAAGAATGTGTTGAACAAATAGTGAGCGATTGTGATGAGGCGATTGCTATTTTACCAAATGATTATTTAAATGGTGATGATGAGTTAACAGGTTTGGTAAACAGGGGAAGAGCTTCTGCATTAGCAGCCAAGGCGCTGAAAGCCCGCATGTTTTTATATGCTGCCAGCCCGGCTTATTCAGGTGCTGAACAATCAAAATGGGAAAGAGCTGCCAGCGCTGCTGCCGAAGCTATTGAAGCAGCAGGTGGATTAACTGATTTGGTTCAGTTTGGTAATTTTAATAACGCAACCAGTATCGACAACATTTGGATTTCTCCCACATGGAACGGCGTATGGGAAGGATCTTTTTATCCTCCATCGCTTTATGGTACAGGACTTTGTAATCCATCGCAGGAACTTGTTGATGCTTTCCCTGCAAAAGACGGTTACCCGATTGTTGAAAGTGCTGTATATAAAAGTGGTGTTCCATACAAGAACCGCGACGGAAGATTCGAAAGATTCATATTCTTTAATCAGGATCTGTATAACTCAACCTACATTAAAACTGTTGAAGGTGGTGCCGATGCTCCGGGTGGATTAAGCCAGAATGGTACACGCACCGGTTATTACATGAAAAAGTTAATGAGTAAGAACGTTCGCCTTACACCTGGTGATGTTACTTCCGATGTTCACTTTTATGTACGCTTTAACAAAACAGAACTGTACCTTAACTTTGCTGAAGCAGCCAATGAGGCTTATGGTCCAACCGATGCAACACTTGGTTTTTCTGCGCTTGAAGCGATGCAGAAAATCAGAGAGCGTGCCGGAATCGATTCTGATCTGTCTTCTGCAAGTTATGATGATGCATACCTTGAAGCACAAGCGGCAGCTGGTAAAGATGCATTTAGAGAGTTGATTAAAAACGAGCGACGCCTGGAACTATGTTTCGAAGGTCACCGTTTCTGGGATATTCGCAGATGGAACGAACCATTAAACCATACGGTAAGTGGTGTACGTATTACGGTTTCTAATGAGCAGTTGGAACAAGAACCATTCAATGTAGCCTTGGCATCAACACCAAGTACCGACTATGTTTCAGGTTGGGAAGACTTAAATTCAATCAACAACGGATATGAAAATCCAACTTCCTCAACGGATCACAGCCGTGGTATCTACGGTAACTGGTACAGTGGTGGTGAGTGGAGATATGTACAATATGATTTCCCGGAATACCTTACTGCGAACGGAACAAGTACGAAGCATACTGTTGATCAGTCTGATATTTATTGGTTTGCTGATGGAGGTGGTCTTTTGGCTCCCGATAGTATTTACATTCAATACTGGGATGATAATACTTCAGCTTGGGAAGAAGTAGAGAATGCAGATGCCTATGGAAACGCACTTGACCAGTGGAATACAACAACTTTCGATCCTGTATCAACAAGTAGTATTCGAATTAATTTTAAGAATAATGTCGAATCATGTGGTATAATCGAATGGCAGGTTTGGGGAGTTCAAACAAGTCCTGCTAACTTTAATTACGAATACCGCACTGTTGAGAATCATACTTACCAGGATTATATGAGGTATATTCCTGTGCCATACACGCAAACGCTTATTATGAGTAATCTTAAACAAAACAGTGGATGGTAGCAGTTAGCTTTATATCTAATAACGTAAAATCAGTTACTATGAGAAATATAATTTTAATATTAATGTTGGTCGGTCTCTTGTCCGGATGTTATGACGACTACAGGCTTGATTATCCATATTCAACGGTTGCATTTTCTGATGCTACAGGAGGAGTGGATGTTCCCGGAGTATTGGGTCGCACTGTTGTAAAAGGCGAAGGATTGAGTCTTGAAATGGGAGTGTATTTGGCCGGTGTCCTTGAAAACGACCAGGAAAGATGGGTAGAATACGAAATCGATGAGAGCCTATTGGAAGGTACTTCTTACGAGCTTTTACCTTCTTCGTACTATCAATTGAGCGATAACGGCAAGTTTGTAATTAAACCTGGTGAATTTACAGGAAGAGTTACTGTTACGCTTGACTCAGTTGCTTTTTTGAACGATGCGAGTGCTACGAATTATAAATTGGCATTGCCAATCAGACTGCTTCAGACTTCTGAAGATTCTATTCTGCAAACACAGAGTACCAAAATTATTGCTATTAAATATATTAACCACTATGAAGGTTATTATGATAATAGCGGATCATTTGTTACTTTAAGTGAAACCGGAGAGGAATTGAATTCTGGCGATGTTGAGAATGTGATTACAGGTACAACCTTAAATCTTGATACAATTGTTATAAACGGTCTTATTGATGGAGTTGGAGAAGACTACATGGCTAAATTGCTAATCAACCCAGATAACTCGTTATATATCAAATATCTTCCGAAAGTAGAAGAAGAGGTAGTAGAAGAAAATGTTGCTTTAGCAAGTACTCCTTCAACATCATCTGTTTCATCGTGGGAGAATTTAAATGGTATAAATGATGGACAGGAACCGGTAAATTCTGAAACAAAAAGTGAAGGTGGTGCATATGGTAACTGGCCAAATGCCGAAACATGGAACTGGGTTCAGTATGATTTTCCACAGTACTATAATATAACAAAATCGGAGGTATATTGGTGGACTGACAACGGTGGTATCTTGATTCCTTATAACTCGTACATTGAATACATGGATCCTGAAACCGGCGAGTGGACATTACTACCTGATCCGGTTGTTAACGGAGAAAGTATTTCTGCTGCTGATTATGGTAATAAAACCTTGTTCTCTGGCGATAATCCTGGTTTCGGAAACGAAAAAGATCAGTTCAATGAAACAACGTTTACATCAGTGATTACTAACAAAATTCGTTTACATTTTATTGCTGTGGAATCACAGGGTATTCATGAATGGAAAGTTTGGGGTACAAAAGGAAAGTTGGCAGGATATGAGCAGGAACCAATAGAAAACCTAACCTTAACAGAAGGTAGTGGCTATGATCCTTCAACCAGTACAATTTCTCTCAACTACCGTGTAAATTACGTAGGTAAGGAACATTACACAAATGTTTCTTCAAAATTAGTATGGAGAAACAGAGTGCGTGATGGCGTGAATGAATGGAGACGATAGTTTAAAACAAAAAGACAGAGAGTATGTATTTTACTTGCTCTCTGTTATTTTCTAATGATCCATATGAGGTTGGTTAATTCGTCAATGGGGGCGGTAAATTTGATAGATATTAAGATGAAACAGAGCTATAAGCGATATCGAGCGAGCTATCGTATAAATATTTTTAATTATTCTTTGCTAAATATTTTTTTGCTTGTTTTTGGTATGATTGGATGTAGCAGTAATATGCCCGACCCGGTTCCCGATGAACCAATCGGCAAGACTGATCCGGTTGATCCGGTTACCGTTCTTACTGAAGCAGAAGTACTGGACTACGAAAAGTTTTACAAGCCCGGCGAATTTGCCAACATGGATTTTTTGCGTGCCGACAGCAAATGGTCGTTCGTGCGCAGCAAACAATCGGAGCATTTTATCGTGTTCTGGGAACCTCAATTTGGCGCAGATCCGAATGCACTCAGTGTGCCTGAAACGCTAAGGGTTGATATTGACGATATGCTGAAAAAAGCAGAGCAATTTTACGAAATAAACGTAAATACACTGGGATTTGCTGAAACTGGTGCCGCAAAATCAAATCTTGACAATTACAAGATGCAGATTTACCTTTTTTACACCCAGGACTGGATGGCTTTTGGGGCAGGTTACGACGACTTTATTGGAGCCTTGTGGGTTAACCCAAGTACTTGTAAGCCGGTTGGCTCTACCATTGCACACGAAATTGGACATACTTTTCAGTATCAGGTGTATGCAGACTTACTGGCCTATAGCGGAATTCCAAATGATTTTAACCGTGGCTTCCGATATGGTTATGGTGGAAATGGCGGAAATGGTTTTTGGGAACAGTGTGCTCAATGGCAATCTTTCCAGTCTTATCCGGCTGAAGCTTTTACTTCATACAACTTTGGGGTTTATATGGCAAATTATCATCGTCATTTTAACCACGAATGGCACCGATACGCCAGTTACTGGTTACACTATTACTGGACCGATAAACACGGCATCGATTTTATTGGCAAATTGTGGCGCGAAGCTGTTGGTCCCGAAGATCCGATTGAAGCTTACATGCGAATAAACGGTTTGTCGGTGGCTGAAATGAATAATGAACTTTATGATGCTGTAGCACATTTGGTAACCTGGGATATTGACGCTATTCGTTCAATTGGCAATGATTATATTGGGCAATTTGAGTATAAATTTTACGATGATCAGAATGGATCGTATCAGGTAGCCTACAGCAAATGCCCGGGAACAACCGGTTACAATGTTATTCCTTTAAATGTTCCTGAAGCGGGAACAGTGGTAACAACATCATTTACTGCATTAGCGCCAGGGGCGGCACTGGCACCGGGCGACCCGGGCGAATATAAAGATAACGGCACAACAAAAACAACAAGCAGTTACAACAGCAGTTCGTTAACAAGAGCCGGATGGCGTTATGGTTATGTTGCCCTGCTTGAATCGGGAGAACGGATTTACGGTGAGATGAACCGCGAAACCTCGGCAAGTGTTGAATTTACCGTTCCTGCAGGTTGTGAAAGGTTGTGGTTTGTAGTTCTCGGTGCTCCTGCAACCTACGAGGCTCATGCCTGGGATGAACTGGAAAGTAACGATGATCAATGGCCATATAAAGTGAAATTTACCAACACCGATCTTTTGGGAAATGTGGTAATTGATCCGAATGAGGATCCGCAAGATCTTACATTGACTTACAATATTTCATTTGCAGCTGATGCTGAAGCATATTCAGGCACTAAAGTAAACCTGAATAATAATGGTGACATAAATAAAATAGTTAAGGCGCTGACAATGCAACCTTCAGAAATTATCAGTGCTCTCCTGGCAGCAAAAGAGACTCCTCAGGAAGGGAAAGTTGCTTTCGCCGCTGTGGAGTCCGATGGTTCGTTAAATTACAACACAACGGCAAACGGTTACGGATTCTGGTTCGATAGTAAAGGAGATGTTACTGGCTGGGGTAGCGACAACGACAGTAAAGTATTTTCTGAATTTACCGCTTCCAATTTCGAATTTAGTATTGGTCAGTTTCCCGGAAAATCAAGCGCCGGAAATTCGAACACAATAAAAGAGGCATTGGTTTACCAAAAAGAAGGAACGCAATACAAGGTAACATTTGTTTTTAACATTACTATAAACTAATAAATTTGTAAGCATAAATCATTTCTACTGAACTATTGCTTATTAAAAACAAATAATATTTTAAAACAAAGCATCAATTTATAAGAAATATAACTTCCCGGAGTTAATTAATAAATACATTAAATAGACATTAAATGAAACCAAAGAATATTCTTTTCTTTCTGCTGTGCTGGAGCCTTTTGATGAATGCCGGAGCATATGCATCATCCTTTGTTGCTTCTTCTGATTCTATTGACATAAACAAAGGATCGTTTGAATTTTCTACCCCCGATCTTCGCATTGAAATACTAAAGTCTTCGCACACAGTAGCGGGGCTACATCCAATCTCCGAACCTGAATTTGATTTTACTCCGGGCGAATTACTAGCCAAAAGAAACAAGCTTGGTTTTTATCACCTTGGAGATATTAATTTCCGTGTTAAAACGGAGGGTGAATCGGCATGGACTTCGTTTTCATCGGCTGCTTCCCGCAAAAGTGTTACAACTCTGGAACCGAAAAGCGAACATCAGTTAGCTGTTTCCGATCTTAGTGAAATTCTTGAAAACAGCCCGGTACAGGTACTTCGGTACTGGGAAAAGCACGATGGACATCTTGCTTTGCGTTTCGAGATCAAAAACACTTCATCAAAAGCTGTTGAAATTGGTGCCCTTGGAATTCCTCTGATCTTCAACAATAACCACGACAGGAAAACACTGGACGAGGCACACGCCGAAAATGTTTTTTACGATCCGTACATTGGTATGGATGCCGGTTATTTACAGGTAATTCGATTAAAGGGTAGCGGACCGGTATTGTTGGTACTACCTTATGGCGAAACACCTTTTGAAGCGTGGAATCCGCTGCTTGATGATCCAACCCGAAGAGGAATTACATTTGAAGGTTTTCACGAGTGGATGCCGTTAACCTTAGCTTATGCTGAAAACGAATGGAAAGAAGCCACTCCCTGGAACACCCCTTCATCGAAAATACTAAAACCGGGAAAATCGGTTAGCTACGGTGTACAGTTTGTACTTACCGACGCGATTAAAAACATTGAACCTTCACTGATCGAAAACGATCGTCCGGTTGCATTTGGTGTGCCTGGTTACGTTGTCCCGCAAGATGTTAATGCCGATTTGTTTTTAAAGTACAGTCAAAAGGTAAAATGCATGCAGGTTGAACCTGAAGGCGCGCTGGAACTGAAAAAACCGGAAACAACAAAAAATGGCTGGGTAAAATATGCTGTTGCTGCAAAAACATGGGGCAGAGCACGTTTAACAATCACGTATAAAGATGGCTTAACGCAAACCATTAACTACAAGGTTATTAAGCCGGAGGAGCAGGTAGTTGCCGACAACGGAAACTTCTTAATGACAAAACAGTGGTTTGACGATGAAGACGATCCATTTGATCGTGGTCCGTCGGTTATCACCTACGATTACGAAGAGCAAAAACAGGTAACAGAAGATAGCCGTGCCTGGATTTGCGGATTGAGCGACGAAGGTGGTGCCGGTGCGTGGTTAAATGCTGTAATGAAACAATTGGTTCAACCGGATAAAAAAGAGGTTGCCATGTTGGAAGATTTCGTTCAGAAAACGATCTGGGGCGGAATTCAATACAACGAAGGACATGAAAAATATGGTGTTCGAAAAAGTATGTACTACTACGAACCCGACTCAATGCCTGCAGGTACTTACAGCAAAGATGTAAATTATAATACCTGGGCTGCCTGGGATAAAAAACATGCCGAAACGGTTGAGCGTTCATATAATTATCCACACGTTGCTGCAGCACACTGGGTGATGTATCGTTTGGCCCGAAATTATGAAGGTTTGGTGTCGCAACAAACCTGGGATTGGTACCTGATGAGTGCCTACCAAACTTCAATGGCCATGATGGAGTTGGCTCCGTATTACGCTCAGTTCGGCCAGATGGAAGGTAGTGTTTTCGTTCATATTCTTGATGATTTAAAAGCTGAAGGATTGTGGGAATATGCCCGTAAACTAGAAGGAACGATGAAACGTCGTGCCGATCACTGGGCATCGTTAAATTACCCATTTGGTAGCGAAATGCCTTGGGATTCAACAGGTCAGGAAGAAGTGTACATGTGGTCGCGCTACTTTGGTTACGGCGAGAAAGCTGAAACTACCTTAAAAGCAATTTTGGCTTACATGCCAACTATTCCTCACTGGGCCTATAACGGTAATGCACGTCGTTACTGGGATTTTCTTTACGGAGGTAAACTTTCACGTGTTGAGCGTCAGATTCACCACTATGGTTCAGCTTTGAATGCTATTCCTGTATTATACGAATACAAAGAGCATCCTGAAGACTTGTACTTGTTGCGTGTTGGTTACGGTGGTTTAATGGGATCCATTTCAAATATTACACAAGATGGTTTTGCTCCTGCAGCATTTCACTCGTTTCCGTCAACATTGAAAAACGACCCTATCTCGGGTGACTACGGAACCGGCTATTACGGATATGCTGTAAATACTTCAACTTATTTACTATTTAACGACGAATTTGGCTGGTTGGCTTTTGGTGGTAATGTTACCGAAGATGGAGATGTAGTGAAAGTTGATTTAACAACAGCAGCTAAATCACGTGTTTATGTAGCTCCGTTAAAAATGTGGTTAACACTTGATGCAGGTAAATTTAAAGCCGTTTCGTACAATAAGACTTCCGGAAAAGTTGAGGTTGAATTAGAAGAAGCAAATGAATTTACACCAAACGCATATTTAAGAATCAAATCATTTGACGAGGAAGCAGCTGCCAGCAGTGTTGCCGGACTTGAAAAAAATGAAAGAGGACAATATGTAATTCCACTTAAAAAAGAAGTGGTAAAAGTTGAAATGAATTAATCATTTTACAGAATAAATTCCGCAGTGATAAATAATTGCTGCGGAATTTCTAAAAAACTCAAAAAGCAAAATTTATTCAACTATCAACAGGAAGCTAAATGTGCCTGGGAAACGAATAAAATTTAAATCGAAAAGATTTACACCTCTCATAGAACAACAAAAATCAAGCAATATGAAAAGATCTACCTATTTAAAGCTGCCACTTCTCTTGTTTCTGATAGGCATTTTCCAGATAAATGCTTATACATTATCGGCAAATGAAACGGAGAGTGACAGTATAAATATTGCCCTCATTGCTAAACCTACTACATCGTTTGTTTCGGGTTGGGAAAACCTTGGAGCAGTAAATGATGGATTTACGCCAGCAAATTCCGGTGATAAAACAAATACAGCCTACGGAAACTGGAGTAACCCCGATTCGTACCAATGGGTACAGTACACATGGGATCAGCCTTATATTGCTACTTCAGTAGAAATCTACTGGTTCGATGATGGTGGTGGCATTTTGACTCCCGATGAAGCCTATATCGAAAATTATAATGCTGAAAATTCAACATGGGAGAAAGTTATTGATGTTCCTTGTGAAAAAGATCAGTTTAATAAAGCAAACTTAGACAAATTAACTACTTCGGGTATTCGCGTGGTGATGAAAAACTATTCAGAGTCGACAGGTATTCTTGAGTTTCGTGTTTGGGGAACAAATCTTTCGGGAAGTACCGATATTAATGCACCTGAAGCTCCGGGAACTCCGGAAATAGTTGAAAGGACAGAATCATCTATTAGTATCGAATGGGAGCCATCAGTTGATGATGTTGCTGTTTCTGCGTATAATGTATTGGTTAACGATTCGGTATATAAAGTTGTCTCCGATAATACGGTAACATTAGATAATCTAAGCCCAAATACGCACTTCTTTATAGCTATTCAGGCTACCGATGCTGCAGGTAACATTTCGAAAAAAGGCAGTGGTATATGGACCTTTGTAGGGGATGATCAGTTTGCCGCAGTGTCTTATAACTGGCCTGCTTATGATCCTACCCTGGATTACAATTTCAGAGATGAATATCCTACGTTGGAGATGCCTACCAAAGACCTTGACGATTGTCCGGGTGTTGTTGGAACGCAATCGTCAGGATGGTGGACATTTAAATGGGGACCGAACAAACGTTCGGAAATTACCGAAGCTGCCATCACTCCAATGTTGGAACGATTAAATAAAGACTTTGCATACTTTCGCGACACCATGGGATGGCCACCGGACAAGCGTGTCAAAGTAGGTTACAGAAGTGCTGTTTACCTGTTTGGTTCAGGTTTATGTACCGATGCCGAAGATACAACCGCACTTGGTGGCTGGATGGGAGCCATCAATTACCAGAATGAAAGCTGGCCAATGATTTTGGCTTCGTATCACCCGATTTACAGTTTCGATCCTGCTTGTCCGTACCCTGATCGTGAGGGACAAATGGGGGCTATGGTACACGAAGGAATTCATGCAGTGTTGGCTGACATGCCTGGTTGTAAACAGGCTGCCTGGTTCCATGAAGGTGGAAATACCTGGTTGCAACAGGAGATGGAAGCCACAAAAGCCCAGAGTTACAGTGAAATGGGATTTTTGAATGCCGGTCCCTATATTGCACCATTTATGCCAATTGAATGTTATACCGGTTGGCTGCAAGACGGAAGTTTTGGTGGCCCAAGCGCAGAAGGTGTAAATATGTTTGAAGGAAATCAGCAGATTTGTACCTGGAGAAATTTACTTGGTGGTACTCAATATGGAAATACTTTCCCAACGTTCCTTGGTCAGGCATTGGGTAAAGGAAGTGTGCCTTGGATCTGGCAAAACTGTCCTGAACGTGTTCTGGAAGGAATGGCTGCCGGTCTTGGCGAATCACAAATCCAAAGATTGATTATGGAATACCGGGCTAAACAAGCACTTATCGATATGAACGAATGGAGTGGTGCAATAAAAAAACTTCTTAACGCCAATATGGGGGGAACCATTCGTGTAGAGTGGCAACCAAACTGGATTGATTGTACACCATGGAAAGTTAGTCCATATACTAAGACTTGGATGCTGGACACCGAAAATAAAATACTTACTCCTGAACCACGAACAACTCCGGGATGGTCTGGAGCTAACCAGATACCACTTTTGGTTTCGGGTACTGAAGTTGAAGTGAATTTTATGCCAAAGGGTAAAAATATGACTTGCCAGTTGTGTTATCGCGCAACTGATGGAACACCGGTTTACAGTAAACCTGTTTCAAGCGGGTCATGTAAGTTAAAGTTGGACAAAGCTCCTGCAAACGGAGTTGTAATTGCTGTAATCTGCAATACCGACTATGTTTACGAAGGCGACGAAACACGTAAGGCGCATTTCGATTATCGATTACAATTAGTTGAAGGAATTGAAGGGAAAGCCAGTGTGTATCAAAAATGGTACGATTACTCTTCTACTATAATAAACATTCCGGATCCCGTAGAACCCTTCCCCACAGAAGGCCCGCTTTACGGTTCAAATGTAACAACAGGAGCGGTAAATATTTCAGTAGACGAAAAGGCAAGTTCATCGATTGTGTATCCGAATCCAATTGCCAGCAACGATGTGCTAAAAATTGAGTTCAAAGGCAAAATGTCTGAAAAAAAAGAAGTACGCATTATTGATGCAAGAGGTACTATTTTGTATTTTCAAAAAGGAATTGAGGAAGATTTATTTCAAATACCATTAAATATGCACTTAAAACAAGGCTTATACTATGTGAGTGTAAGAACAGATGAAGCAAATGATACGCACAAGTTTCTGGTGCTATAGGTGACGGAAATTTAATTGGCGTTTTAAAATACAGTGTTTTATGAAGCAATCTTTGTTCGTATTTATAGTTTTACTTCTTGCTGTTACAGGCGGTAAAACTTTCGCGAAAATTACTAAAGACGACTATGCGCGAGCCGATTCAGTAATGAAATTAAGCGAGTTGGTGTACAACCAGGTAACGCAGATCACGTGGATCGATTCATCGTCGGTATTCTGGTACCGTATAAAAACACGCGATGGTATGAAGTACAAACTGGTTGATGCGCAGAAAGGATCGAAAAAGATTGCTTTTGATAGCGACAAACTGCTTGATGCATTAAATCAGCAGCTGGAGAATGCGATTTCGGCAAATGACCTGGTTTTACGCGATCTGAAATTTGATAAGGATAAAAAGACAATTCATTTTAATTTCAAAAAAGCTTATTGGACGTGTGAACTGAAAAAGTATGAGTTAAAGAAAGACTCGGTTGAAAAGGAGCGCAACAGAAATGGTTATTGGGGAAGTTTTTCTAATGAAAAAGGAAACGATCCGGTGCCTTCGCCAAACACGGAGTGGGAAGCGTTTATCCGGGAAAACAATGTTTATATAAAAAACATGGAGACAAACATGGAGTTTCAGTTGAGTTTTGATGGAGCTCCCGGCGATTTTTATTCGTCGTATTTTTCGTGGTCTCCCGATTCCAAAAAACTGGCGGTAAATAAAGTGCGCGATGCTGAAAAACGCGAGATATTCTTTGTTGAATCGTCGCCAAAAGACCAGTTGCAACCTATTCTGCACAAACGCGATTACCGTAAACCTGGCGATGCTATGCCGATAAAACATCCAGCATTGTTTGATGTGGAAAGCAAAAAGCAGATTGCGGTTAATACTGGTGCTTTTGAACATCAGTTTAACCTTACCAACCCAAGATGGAAAGAAGATGCTTCAGCATTTACTTTTGAGTTTAATCAGCGCGGTCATCAGGCCTACAATGTAGTTGAAGTGGATGGCGAAAGTGGAGATGTTAAGGTATTAATCGACGAACAAAGTAAGACGTTTATTGATTACAGCGGAAAACGCTATCGTTACGATCTGGAAGAAACGAATGAAATAGTATGGGCGTCGGAACGTGATGGTTGGAATCACCTGTATTTGATCGATGCAAAAACAGGAGCAGTGAAAAATCAGATCACAAAAGGCGAGTGGGTGGTGCGAGATGTTATAAAAGTTGATGATGAAAATAGGACAATTTTCTTTTACGGATCGGGCAAAAACACCGTTGAAGACCCGTATTATTTGCATTGCTTCAAGGTCAATTTTGATGGCAGCGGATTAACCGATCTAACGCCGGAGAAAATGAATCACGATGTATCGTTCTCAAAAAATATAGGCTATTTTACCGACACCTATTCTACGGTTGATTCGCCACCATTTACAGTAGTTCGCAGCGCCGAGAATGGAAAGGTAATCGTGGAGCTGGAAAAAACTGATATTTCAGACTTACTGGAAAAAGGATGGATTGCTCCTGAGCCGTTTGTGGCTAAAGCCCGCGACGGCAAAAGCGATATTTGGGGAAATATTTACCGCCCAACCAATTTCGATGAAAACAAAACATACCCGATAATCGAATACATTTATGCAGGCCCGCACAGTTCTTTTGCACAAAAAAGTTTTAGCCCTGTTAGTTATGCTTTTTCAAGCCTTGCAGAGTTGGGATTTATAATTGTTCAAATGGACGGAATGGGAACTTCGAACCGTTCGAAAGCTTTCCATGATGTATGCTGGAAAAACCTGAAAGATGCCGGTTTCCCCGATCGTATTTTGTGGATAAAAGCGGCCGCCGAAAAATACAGTTACATGGATACTACACGTGTCGGTTTGTTTGGCGGATCGGCAGGTGGGCAAAGCACTTTGGCCGGACTTTTATTTCATCCTGAGTTTTACAAAGCCGGTGTTTCGTCATGCGGATGTCACGATAACCGAATGGATAAAATCTGGTGGAACGAACAGTGGATGGGTTACCCGATCGGGCCTGAATACGCCGAATGTTCGAATGTGGAAAATGCCGACAAACTGCAGGGTAAACTGATGCTGATTGTTGGAGAAATGGACGACAATGTTGATCCGGCATCAACCATGCAGGTTGCCGATGCACTGATAAAAGCTAAAAAAGATTTCGAATTGGTAGTCCTTCCTGGTGTTAATCATACGCTTGGAGGAACCTACGGTGAACAAAAACGCCGAGATTTTTTCATTCGTAATTTCTTAAAACAAGAAACTCCCGATTGGAATACTGGAAAATCAAATTAGATACATTAAAAGACTCTGTGATGAAAAGTTTGTTTACAAATAAAAAAATTAGAATTCTGCTGATCCTGATTGCCGGAATTATATCCTTTTCTAATCTTGCTGCAAATGAGCTGGTTAAAGAATATAAAATTGTTAAGCCACCCAAAGCTTTAAATCTCGATCCGTTTTATAAAAAGTATGTCAATGTAAATGGCATTCATGTTATGAGTTCGCACCGGGTACCTGATTCTGCTTTTATTAAAGCCTGTGAGATAATTGATTTTATGACCGATGGCTTACCTGAAGAGGTGCTCAATCAAATGGTAAAATTGAATACCCGTGTAGGAATTATGGCGCGCTACGAAGGAACAACTGATATTCCGGAACACGCGCACTTAGCCAACGATACGACACTGAACTGGGATGTTCGTGCACGAGGACTCGGAGGAACTATGCACGATCCGTTGACAACTTGTGCCGAAGAGAACCTGTTGTGTTACCAGATTGATAAATACCATGCCGAAGACATTCTGATTCACGAATTTGCACACACCATTCACGGTGTTGGTATTATGCCGCTTGATGATAAATTTAACGATTTACTTCAGGAAAAGCTCGACGCCGCAATGGCTACCGGGAAATACGAAAACACTTACGCAGCAACTAATATCTGGGAATATTGGGCCGAAGGTGTGCAAAACTGGTTTAATGTAAATGCCGAAGTTGAAACAACCGATGGAAAACACAATTGGGTAAATACCCGTTCGGATATGAAAAAGTACGATCCTGATCTGTACGAAATTGTAGGGCGCTATTTTCCCAAATTCGAGCATAGCCCGTCCTGTCATGCTGCTGTAAATTTATACGAGCAGTAATTTATAAACACAAGTAATATGGAAACACTTGTTAAGCCAATACGTAGGGTAGCATCAGTTGTTAAAGACGATTTGCGATTGTGCGATATGCATATGTTTCGAAAATTGTCAGAAACCGAATTGCTTGACCTCGAGTTAAATTCTGTGTACAAAACATTTAAGAAGCGCACTGTAATCTACCGTGAAGGTTGCAGGCATGCTGGTTTGTACATTATTCTGAAAGGCATTGTAAAAATCTACAAGATCGGAGGAAACGGGAAGCAGCAGATTTTAAAATTTGCGCAGCAGGGCGATCTTATTGGTTATCGCTCATTACTCACCAACGAGTTGGCCTGTACTTCGGCAAAAGCGTACGACGACACTTTGGTATGTCATGTGCCATACAACACCTTGATGCAATTATTTAAACAAAACTGGGATTTTACGCACGGAATGATGAAGTTTATGTGTAAAGAACTGGGTGAGTCAAATACATTTATTACCGATATTGCTCAGAAAACTGTGCGCGAACGGGCGGCAGAAATGTTGCTGATTTTAAAAGATGAATTTGGGGTTGACAATTACAACGCGCTTCAAATTGCGGTAACACGCGAAGATCTCGCCAATATGGTTGGTACGGTTACTGAATCACTTATCCGCGTAATGTCGGAATTCAGGAACGAAAACCTGTTGGAGCTGACCGGAAGAAAAATTATTTTCCTCAATACGAAGAAATTGCAGGCAATTGCAAATATCTGATTTTATATAGAAGTAGACTAAGTTAATTTCTATTTTTCATAGAACAAAGTTTAGGTGGGACAGTCAGTGCCTGCGGTTACCACTGTGTAATGCAGGTCTGGCTTTTTCTCAGTTGAAAATGCTGATTTATTTAACTTGCTTATGAACAATCTAAAAATGAACATCCGGCAAATAGCCTTGATAACTGTATTTCTTGTTGCAGCTACAGCTGTAATGAGTCAAAACGCGGCCGACACTGTTTTTGCTACCGTTTCGATGGATGCTCCGCACACGCACTATTACCAGGTAGAAATGGATTTTAATAGCAATGGAGAGCAAAACTTTGAGGTAAAAATGCCTGTTTGGACACCCGGTTATTACTGGATTTTAAATTTCGCCAAAAACGTAACAAGTTTGTCAGCCACCGATGAAAAGGGTAATCCACTGCAATTTTTAAAAACAGATTTAAATACCTGGAAGATTGAACCTGGTGATGCAAAACGAGTAAAAATTTCATACGACGTTTATGCGTACGAACGTTCGGTTGCCGATCCGTGGTTGGACGATGGACGTGCATTTATTCAGCCAACCGTTGTTTTTATGTTTTCGCAAGAACTGATTCAAATGCCGGTAGTGTTAACGGTAAATCCTTATAAAGAATGGTCGACTGTTACAACCGGTTTGGATTGTTTGAACGAAAAAGAACACATTTACAGGGCTGAAGATTTTGATGTACTTTATGACAGCCCGATTCTCGCCGGAAATATGGAGATCCTTTCGTTTGAAGTTGACGGAGTTACGTATACCATTTCAATGGAAAATCCGGTTGAATTTGACCACGAAACTTACATTAGTGATTTCAAAAAAATTGTAAAAAGTGCAACTTCGTTAATGGGCGACACACCCCATTCTTACTATGCTTTTCTGATCATGGATCAGGGATTTGGTGGTTTGGAGCACCGTAATTCGATGGCAGTTTTTTCGAACTCGAATTACGATGTTACCAACAGGGCCGGATATAAATCGTGGCTGGCGTTTATCGCGCAAGAATTTTTCCATTTGTACAATGTAAAACGTATTCGCCCAATTGAATTGGGGCTATTCGATTATTGCGGCGAAAACCTGACGAACATGCTTTGGGTAGCCGAAGGATTGACTGTTTATTACGAATACATGGTGCTAAATCGTGCCGGATTGATGTCGCAGCAGGAAGTGCTTGATGCCTACAGCAAAACCATTGCTACTTTTGAAAATGCCAACGGACGAAAATATTTAACGGCTCGTCAGGCGAGTTACGATACCTGGCTGAATTTCTTTAACTGGAACAACCACACTGACAATACCACCATTTCGTACTACGATATTGGTAATGCACTGGGCATGTTACTCGATTTAAAGATTAGGCACGAAACCGATGGTGAAAAATCGCTGGAAGATGTAATGCGAAATATTTATAACGATTTTCATAAAAACAAAACCGCGGTTATACTGATGATGAATTTCGCGAAGTTTGTGAAAATATTGCCGGGTGTTCGCTGGAGGAGATTTTTCATTATGCTGAAATAACCGAGCCAATGGATTACCAGAAATACCTGGATTATGTGGGAGTAAAAATGAACCTCACGCCAACCAAAATAGTGTCGTTCGGACTAACTGTGCTAAAAGCAGGCGATGGCTGGCAAATCACCGATATCGACCGAAATTCGCCGGCATGGCAAATTGGCCTGAGCATAAACGACCAAATTCTTGCAATTAATGGCACAGAAGTAAATGAAAGGCTGCTTGGCTCTTTAACACATCCTGAAAAACAAGGTGAAATTACATTGAAAGTAAAACGCAGAAGCGGAGAGAAAGTATTCACCATTCCGACTTTTGAACAGGAATGGTGCGATTGTAAAATGCAGGTGAAAACCAATATATCCGATAAACAAAAACAATTACTGGAGAGCTGGATTCTCGAAAAATAGACAAGAATATGAGGAAATTTCTATTGAGTATGATTGCGGGAGTATTACTCCTTTCGTCTTGCGGAAATAAAAAAACAGAACAAAAAAACACGCACATTTCTAACCCGATTTTGCCGGGGTGGTTTGCCGATCCTACAATTAAAAAATTTGGCGATATTTACTACATCTACGCCACCACCGATAATGAAATGCTGGGATCGGGAGCACCAACTGTCTGGTACAGTCGCGACCTTCAAAACTGGTACAACTATATAATGGAGGTGCCTACTTTAAATTCGGTGGCGCTGCGCAATTTTTGGGCACCCGATATTATGCAGGGCGAAGATGGACGTTATTACCTGTATTTTGGAAACTGCCAGGCAGGTTGCAACATTTATGGCTATGTATCGGATACGCCGGATGGCCCTTGGGAAAAATTACACGATGATGATACTACTGTTATTGCACAGAATTATCCGATTGACGGGTTCCCTTCGTTGGATGCTCAGTTTTTTCAGGACGATGATGGTCGTATTTATGGCTACTGGGGAACCTGGGTGCATTACAACAGTGGTTATGCGGTAGGCGAGTTAAATGCCGAAACAATGGACGAAATGTCGAACTCAACCAACATTCCGCTGGAGCAAACGCCAAATCCATTTGAGGCTGCTTATGTGATGAAAAAAGGCGACAAATACATTCTGATGTATTCTGCCGAATCATGCCACAACGAAACGTATAAAGTGCTTTATTCTTATGCTGACAATCCATACGGGCCATTTACCCCGGGTGAAAATAATCCGATATTGCAAACCAGCGAAGACGGAACCACTCACGGACCGGGACACCATTCCGTGCTGGAAAATGGCGACGACTATTACATTGTTTACCACAAACACGATGTTCCGTTTACTGCGGGCGGATTGGCACGTCAGGTGTGTATTGATAGCATGATCTTTGAAAACGACTCAACGATTAAAGCGGTGGTCCCAACGCAAAAAGGGATTAAAGCTTTTATTCCGAGTGAAGTACCTGAAGATATTGCATTCGGAGCTGTAGCATCGGCTTCGTCGTTTTATCATTTGCAATCGCCTGCTTACAATTATGAATATTTACCCGATTTTGCTTTTGATAACGATAACGCTACTATGTGGAAAGCTGCCGATAATACTTTTCCACAGAGTCTATCAATTGATTTGGGCGAAGAAAAAGACATCAAACGAATTACTACACAGTTCGAATTTTCACCCTATTATTATCAGTATAAAATTGAATATTCAACCGATAATACAAATTGGGAAGTTTATGTCGATCGATCAGAAAATCGCACGCCGGGGAGTCCTATGATAGATGATAATAGTGTGAGCGCACGTTATCTGAAACTGACCATTCTGGGAACAGAGCAAACCGGAACTTTTGCCGCCGTGTGGAACATGAAAGTGTACGAAGAAACTTTTGACATCCCATTGAACCTGGTAAACAAACCTTCGGAAAATGAGCCGGGTGCCGCAAGTTCACAAAGTATGATTGTTGGCTTTAATGCAAATTCTCTTTCCGGCAAATCTTTCGATAAACTGGCAAACACCGGTTCGTTGGGTGGCAATTTAGTAAGAAAAGGAAATGTAAAGATCGTTACCGATAAAGAAAGCGGAACAAATGCAATTGAGTTCTCGAAAGGAGCTTTGGAATTGGACGGGGTTGCAGTACCTAGAAGTTTAGAGTGGAACGGTGCATTTACTATTTCTACCTGGGTGAATAACCCGGAAGTGAGTGACAGAGATGAGTGTCTGGCTTCGTGGTGCGACCGAAGTGCGCATTATCTGGCCAATTCGTACAATGCCGTTCATTACAATAAAAGTAACTATGGCGCAGTTGCTCACCTCGACGGGCATTTTGACTTACCGTATAACAAAGTTCCTGAAGCCAATAAATGGCACCACATTGTAGTAACATTCGATGGGGTAGTGGAAAAAGTTTATGTTGATGGTAAGTTGGACAATGCACAGAACATGCTTTTGTCGTCTGCTGTTGAAAATGCAAAAATCAGAATTGGTGCTGCAGATACCGGAGAATACTATACCGGGCTTATGGCTTCATTTCAAATGTATGATTATGCTTTGTCGCAATCTGAGGTTGCGCATAGATATCATGAATCAGCTTTGAAATAAATAGCTTTATCGTATAAGAGATTAAATCAAGAAATAATAGTATATAGTACTCGTAAAATTGGAGCCGTCTGGCTCCTTTTTTTATTAGAATGAATTTAAATACAAGTTTTCGGGAAAATTGTCAATTCGTTGATCAATAACTGTATTGTTTTAATCTGTGTAGATTGAAAGTATCAGGAAATCAGCTTGATATGTGGTTATTGTTCTTGTGTGGAATAGTGAGTTTAATTTATGTTCTTCAGCATGATTATATATTTTGAAGGATGGTGAATAATAAAAGTTAAAAATACTTTTATAGATTTGTTCCATCAATATTACTATGAAACACTATACTAAACATCCGAAACATTTTGTAGCAGTTGACTGCGTAATACTGGGGTACGACGAAGGTGAACTTTGTTTGTTACTTTATCCACGGGGTTTTGAGCCATCAAAAGGAGCGTGGTCGCTTATGGGAGGATTTGTTCAGGATGGCGAATCGTCGGACAATGCCGCCAAACGCGTATTAAAACAAACCATAGGTCTTGAAGATATTTTTATGCAGCAGGTGGCTGCATTTGCCAATCCCGACCGCGATCCGGAAGCCAGGGTGATTAGTCTTGCCTACTATGCTTTGGTACGAATGGATGAACACGATAAAGCCTGTGTTAGAGAGAATGGTGCACATTGGTGGCCCATTTCAGAATTGCCGGAAATGATCTTTGATCATGGCAAAATGGTGGAACAGGCGCTGGTAAAACTGCAACAGGAAGCCGGCTATCGTTTAATAGGAAAAGAACTGCTGGCCGACAAGTTTACCTTACTTCAATTACGCAAATTATACGAAGCTATATTTCAGCGTGAATTCGATCCCGGAAACTTCAGAAAGAAAATCTTATCGCTTGATGTATTGGAGCGCCTGAATGAAAAAGATTTATCAGAATCAAAAAAGGGTGCTTTTTATTATACCTGTAAAAATGAAGTTACAGAGCGGGGTCTCGACCGAATTGTAAAAGTTTAATAGCATTTAAGAGTAATATATACATTTAAAATATAATCAAAGAATATGAGCAGTACATTAAAAGAAATGGAAGTTTGGTTTGTAACAGGTAGCCAACACCTTTACGGGCCTAAAACATTGGAACAAGTTGCAGAGCATTCAAAAGAAATTGCTGCTGCTTTTGACGCATCTTCGGAAATTCCTGTTAAAGTTGTTGTTAAGCCTACCGGAACAGGATCGAAAGAAATTCATCGCATTTGTAAAGACGCAAACAGCGACGATAACTGTATTGGTATTATTACCTGGATGCACACTTTCTCTCCTGCAAAAATGTGGATTCACGGATTGAAAGAATTAAATAAACCGTTGTTGCACCTGCATACTCAGTACAACAAAGAAATTCCATGGGACGAAATTGATATGGATTTCATGAACCTGAACCAGAGTGCTCACGGTGACAGAGAATTCGGTCACATTACGGCACGTATGCGTTACAACCTTAAAGTTGTTGTAGGTCACTGGCAGGATCCTAAAACCGTTTCACAGGTTGCTTCATGGGCACGTGTAGCTGCTGCATGGGCTGATTCGCAAGACATGCTAATTGTACGTTTCGGAGACCAGATGAACAACGTTGCAGTTACCGATGGTGACAAAGTGGATGCTGAAAGAGTTTTCGGATATCACGTAGATTACTGTCCTATTGCTGAGCTTGTTGCCGTACAAAATGAAGTAACTGATGAAGAAGTTGCTGAATTGGTAAAAGTTTACGAAGCAGACTACAACTTTGTTGACAGCTGTAAAGAAGGCGGAAAAGATCGCGAGCAAGTTGCTCACGCTGCTAAAATTGAAATCGCATTGCGTCGCCTGTTAGAAGCAAAAGGTGCAAAAGCTTTCACTACAAACTTCGATGATTTGGAAGGTATCGATCAGTTGCCAGGTTTAGCTTCGCAGCGCTTAATGGCCGACGGTTATGGATTTGGTGCTGAAGGTGACTGGAAAACAGCTGCTTTATACCGCACAATGTGGTTCATGAGTCAGGAAATGAAAGACTACAAAGGATGTTCTTTCCTTGAAGATTATACATTAAATTTCGACGGCGAAAAGAGCGCAATTCTTCAGGCGCACATGTTGGAAGTTTGTCCGTTAATTGCTGATGGCAAACCAACTCTTGACGTACTTCCTTTGGGAATTGGTGGTAAAAATGATCCTGCACGTGTTATCTTTAAAAGTAAAACCGGACCTGGTGTTGCCGCTACAGTTGTAGACATGGGAAGCCGTTTCCGTATGATTATTAACGCAGTAGATTGTATCGAATCAAAAGATCTTCCAAAACTTCCTGTTGCAAGTGCACTTTGGATTCCTCAACCTAATTTCGAAGTAGGTGCAGCTGCATGGATTTTGGCAGGTGGTACTCACCACACCAGCTTCTCTTACGACCTGAGTGTTGAAGACTTATTGGATTATGCTGAAATTGCAGGAATCGAAGCTGTAGTAATCGACAAAAACACTACCATTCCTACGTTCAAAAAAGAACTGCGCTGGAATGATCTTTACTATCATTTGGCCAAAGGATTATAATAGAAACTAAATCAAAAAAATAAATCAACTTTTATGGAATTACTAGATTGGATTGTAATTGGCCTTTTTGGTGTGGCACTTATCGGCATTATCGTTTGGGTTTTAAGTCAGAAAGAAGAAACTTCAGGCGACTATTTCCTGGCAGGACGAGATGCTTCATGGATTGCTATTGGAGCCTCGATTTTTGCTTCGAATATCGGATCAGAACACCTTATTGGATTGGCCGGTGCCGGTGCCTCAAGTGGTATGGCAATGGCACACTGGGAAATTCAGGGATGGATGATTCTGATTCTCGGTTGGGTGTTCGTTCCTTTTTATTCGCGAAGTATGGTACTTACCATGCCCGAATTTTTGGAGCGCCGCTATAATCCCGAGTCCAGAACAGTACTATCACTTATTTCTTTAGTGAGTTATGTACTTACAAAGGTTGCGGTAACGGTTTATGCCGGAGGATTGGTATTCCAGCAGGTTTTTGGTATCGAAACCATGTGGGGAATTGATTTCTTCTGGATTTCAGCTATTGGTCTGGTTTTATTAACTGCGCTTTATACCATCTTCGGAGGAATGAAATCGGTGTTATACACCTCGGTACTTCAAACGCCGATTCTGCTTGGTGGATCGCTGGTAATTGTGGTGCTTGGTTTAAAAGCCGTTGGTGGCTGGGATCAGGTTCTGGAAATTGCTGGTGCTACTCAGGTTAACGAATATGGCGACAGTATGATCAATCTGATCAGGGATAACCGCGATGCCGATTTCCCATGGCTGGGTGCTTTAATCGGCTCCAGTATCATTGGTTTCTGGTATTGGTGTACCGACCAGTTTATTGTGCAAAGGGTGCTTTCAGGTAAAAACGAAAAACATGCACGCCGGGGTACAATCTTTGGTGCTTACCTGAAATTGTTGCCGGTATTTCTTTTCCTTATTCCTGGTATGGTTGCTTATGCAATGAGCGCCAAAGGAAACGTAATGCTGAACGGCGAATTATATACCTTGCCAAGTGCCGATGCTGCTTTCCCGTCGTTGGTGGCCCAGTTGCTGCCTGCCGGTATTAAAGGATTGGTGGTTTGTGGTATTTTGGCAGCTCTGATGAGTTCGCTGGCTTCGCTGTTTAACTCTTCGGCAATGTTGTTTACCATCGACTTCTACAAACGATTCAAACCGGAAACTCCGGAGAAAAAACTGGTAAAAATTGGTCAGGTGGCAACAGTGGTAATCGTAATTCTGGGTATTCTTTGGATTCCGATTATGAGAAGTATTGGCGATGTGCTTTACGAATACTTACAAGACGTACAATCTGTTCTGGCTCCTGGTATTGCTGCAGCATTCCTGTTGGGTATTACCTGGAAACGCGCTTCTGCCCAAGGTGGATTCTGGGGACTGATGGCAGGATTTATAATTGGTATTACCCGTTTGGGTGCCAAAGTATATTACGAGAACGTTCAGGGGGCAGCCGACAACTTGTTTAAAAGTCTGTTTTTCGATATGAACTGGTTGTTCTTCTGTGGTTGGATGTTGCTGGTATGTTTGGTAGTGGTTATTGTTGTTAGTTTGTTAACCAAAGCACCAAGCGCCGAAAAAATTCAGGGCTTGGTATTCGGAACCAATACACCGGAACAAAAAGCTGCTACACGTGCCAGCTGGAATGGTTGGGATGTATTCCATACCGCTGTAATTCTAGGATTGACAGTAGCTTTTTACATCTACTTCTGGTAGAAATAAACAGAATAAATTATGCTTGAACAGTTAAAAGAAGAAGTTTTTAAAGCAAACCTGGAACTGGTTGAACTCGACCTGGTAATTTTTACCTGGGGAAATGTGAGTGCTATCGATCGCGAAAAAGGTTTGGTGGTAATTAAACCAAGCGGTGTTTCATACGAAGACATGAAAGCCAGCGATATGGTGGTGGTTGACATGGAAGGAAATGTGGTTGAAGGAAATCTGAAACCATCGAGCGACACCGCAACTCACCTGGTTCTTTACAAAGCTTTTGAAGGAATATCGGGAGTTGTACACACGCACTCGGCATGGGCAACCAGCTGGGCACAAGCCGGAAGAAGCATTCCTGCTTTAGGTACAACACATGCCGATTATTTTTACGGTGCAATTCCATGTACCCGTAAACTTACTGAAGAGGAAGTAACTACGGCATACGAAGTGGAAACCGGAAACGTAATTGTGGAAACCTTCGGGGGACTTGATCCGGTTGCAATTCCGGGAGTTCTGGTAAATAACCACGGTCCGTTTTCGTGGGGAACAAGTGCTCATAATGCCGTTCATAACGCAAAAGTTATGGAAGAAGTGGCAAAAATGGCACACACTACTTTACAGTTAACTCCGGGAGCTGAAATCGATCAGTTTTTATTAGATAAACATTACCTGCGCAAGCACGGTAAAAATGCATACTACGGACAGTAATTGTCCATCAGTTACAAAAAAAATCAAGGACGAAAAGTTGGTGGAGAAGTAAAATTTTCCACCGGCTTTTATTCCTTATTAAATCAAAAAAAAAATGGCAAAATATACAATTGGACTGGATTATGGTTCTGATTCGGTTCGTTCATTAATCGTAAACGTAGAAACCGGCGAAGAGGTAGCAAGCGTTGTGTTTGAATACCCGCGTTGGAAGAGAGGAGAATATTGCGACGCGCCAAACAACCAGTTTCGTCAGCATCCGAAAGATTATTTAGAAGGATTGGAATACACCATCGTAGAGGCGCTGAAACAAGCTCCTGAAGGTGTGGCCGAAAATGTTGTGGGTATTTCTGTTGACACCACCGGATCGACTCCGGTAGCGGTCGACGAAAAAGGTACACCACTGGCATTAACTCCGGGATTTGAAGAAAATCCAAATGCGATGTTCGTACTTTGGAAAGACCATACTGCAGTAAAAGAGGCTGCGGAAATTAACGAATTGGCTAAAAAATCGGATATCGATTTCACTAAATACGAAGGTGGAATTTATTCGTCAGAGTGGTTTTGGGCCAAGTTGTTGCATGTAACGCGCGAAGATGCAGGTGTTTACCGTGCAGCTTATTCGTGGGTGGAGCATTGCGACTGGATTCCGGCAGTTCTTACCGGAAATACAAATCCAAAAACATTAAAAAGAAGCCGTTGTGCAGCTGGACATAAAGCCATGTGGCACGAAGCTTTTGGCGGTTTGCCGTCAGAAGAATTCCTGACTCAGCTTGACCCAATGTTGGCTGGTTTAAAAGACCGTTTGTTTAAAGAAACATATACCTGCGATGTATCGGCAGGAACATTGAGTGAAGAGTGGGCGAAGAAATTAGGCCTTTCAACCAATGTGGTTATTGGGGTAGGAGCTTTTGATGCTCACCTTGGTGCCGTTGGTGCGCAAATCGAACCGTATCACTTGTCGAAAGTTATGGGTACCTCAACCTGCGATATGCTGATTGCGCCGCTTGAAGAAGTGGGTGATAAACTGGTAAGTGGTATTTGTGGTCAGGTTGACGGATCGATCGTTCCCGGAATGTTAGGCTTGGAAGCCGGACAGTCGACATTTGGTGATATTTACGCCTGGTTCCGTCGTTTACTGGAATGGCCAATGCAAAATATTCTGGCTGACTCTGATTTGATTGATGAGGCTACCAAGAAAAAACTGATTGATGAAACTTCAGGAAAAATCATTGCTAAATTAAGCCAGGAAGCTGAAAAAATTCCAATCGCTGAAAGTGGAATCGTAGCTCTCGACTGGATGAACGGTCGTCGTACTCCGGATGCCAACCAGGCATTAAAAGGAGCGATTATCGGTTTGAATCTGGGATCGGATGCTCCACGTATTTTCAGAGCTTTGGTTGAAGCTACTGCTTTTGGTTCAAAAGCTATTAACGACCGCTTCATTTCTGAAGGAATCCGCATCGATGGTGTGATTGCATTGGGTGGTGTAGCTAAAAAATCGAAACTGGTAATGCAAATTGTTGCCGATGTACTGGATATGCCAATTAAAGTGGCTCGTTCGGAACAGGCTTGTGCTTTGGGTACTGCAATGGCAGCAGCAGTTGCAGCCGGGGTATACGAGAACCTTGGTGAAGCGCAGGCAAAAATGGGTGGCGGATTTGAAATGGAATACCATCCAATTCCTGAAAATGTAGAGAAATACAAAGCGCTTTACGAGAAATACAATAAACTGGGTAAGTTTATTGAATTCGATTTGAATTAATAACCAAATAAATAAATAAAACCAATGAAGTACTTAGGAATTATTGCTTTGATTATTATGGTTTTTGGCTGTGCACAGGAAGAAGCCACAGTGGGTATATCAAGCGAAGATTTTGCGTTTGATTACAATGGAAAAACCATTGAACTTTATACTTTGAAGAACGATAACGGCCTTGTTTGTCAGTTAACCAATTTTGGAGCCAGGGTTGTGAGTTTGTATACCCCCGACAAAAATGGCGAGCTGGCAGATGTAATTGTCGGTTACGGTTCGGGTAAAGATTATGTGGACAAACCGGAGAGTTTTTACGGAGCAGTGATCGGTCGTTACGGCAATCGTATTGGCGGTGCTAAATTCTCGATTGACAGCGTTGAATACCAGTTGCAGAAAAACGACGGCGCGAATCATCTACATGGTGGAACCAATGGTTTTCACCGCCAGGTTTGGGATGCCGAGCAGCTAAGCGACACAGAAGTTGTTTTTAGCCTGGTTTCGCCTGATATGGAATCCGCATACCCGGGAACTGTAAACGTAAAAGTGAAATACCAGTTAACAGTGGCAAACGAACTTAAAATTGAATATTTTGCCACTACTGATAAGAAAACGGTATTGAATCTTACCAACCACTCGTATTTTAACTTAAAAGACGGTGGAAAAACTTCGATCAACGATCATTTGATGTATCTGAATGCCGATTATTATACACCTGTTGATGGTGGTTTAATCCCAACAGGCGAATTGGCTGCCGTTGCCGGAACACCATTTGACTTTACTACTCCAACAGCCATTGGCGACCGTGTGGAAGCTGATGATGAGCAGTTAAAAGTTGGAGGTGGATACGACCACAACTGGGTATTAAATACAAATAACAACGTAAGTACTTTGGCTGCAAAAGTTGTTGAGCCGGAGTCGGGAAGAGTTATGGAAGTATACACCAACGAGCCAGGTATTCAGTTTTACGGTGGTAACTTTATCAATGGAAGAATTGCCGGAAAAGAAGATATTAAATACGATTTCAGAAGTGCATTCTGTTTAGAAACACAACACTTCCCTGATAGTCCTAATAAGCCTGAATTTCCAAGTGTTATTGTAAATCCGGGTGATGAGTACTATTCAGTTTGTATCTACAAATTTGGTGTTGAAGAATAGGATAAGAAGGATTTTTTGTTTTAAGTTAATTAATAGTTAGTTAAAGGTTCTGATTTGTTTAGCAGGCAGGAAGAACCGAAAAAAAAGGAGGTTGATTTCAACCTCCTTTTTGTTTGCTCAAATTTCCGGCATGTCAATTTGGTCAATGCTGATTCATTATTGTCTGAATTTCATCCATGTTGTATTTAGGTGTTGCACCTGCTTTCGATGCCACAAAAGCTCCTGTTGCACAGGCAAGTATAATAGCTTCAGCAGGCGATTTTTTCTGCAGGAATGCCGCTACCAAACCGGCAAGGAAAGCATCGCCGGCACCAACCGTGTCAATGGCGTTAACTTTAAATCCCGGGTGTTCGTAAAACTTGTTTTCATAATAAATTGCTGCTCCTTTGTCGCCTCGGGTAACACAAAGCATTTCAACCTTGTAATTTTGCACAACCCATTTTATCATTTCTCCCTCGGTTTTGCCCTTAATTTTGTTCCAGTCGGCAAAAACACGAAGTTCTTCATCGTTTAGTTTTACGATATCTGATTTAGCCAGTAATAGTTCCAGCACATCTTGTTTGTCGTATGGTTGGCGCAGGTTTACATCAATTAATTTTACAGCATCGTTATCGAGTAATTTTAATTGTGTTTCGCGTGTAGTTTGCTTGCGTGCAGCCAACGAGCCATAAATGATCAAACCCGAGTTTTGTGCTTTATTAGCCAATTCGTCGTTAAGCTGAATATTGTCCCAGGCTACCGGCTCACATATTTCGTAGGTGGCATTATTATTCTCGTCGAGGTGCACCAGAACTTCGCTGGTAGGCAATGTCACATCGGTTTGAATCAATGAAATATCTACTCCTGAATTTTGTAAAAAGTCAAGGAGTTGTTTTCCTGCATCGTCGTTACCAACCGAGCTGGCAATTGCGGCATTAAGGCCTATTGCGTAGAGGTGCAAAGCCACATTCATAGGTGCACCGCCGGGTTTTGCTCCTGATGGAAGCCGGTCCCAAAGAACCTCACCAAAACAAAGAATTTCCTGATTACTTATAATTCATTTTAAACGCTCTATTGTAATTCGGGATAATTCAATAGTTTAGAATACGATTATTTATTCCGGCTTCATAAATTCCTGAATGCTCTCTTCTAACAACTGTTGAAATTCAGCGGGTTTTTCCCAAAAGACCAGATGACCAACACCCGGAATGATTTTAGCTTTAAACTCCGGGACATATTTTTTGAAAATTTCACCTTGAAAAGGACATGGGCGAAACGCAAAACTTAAAAGATAAAGAACCTGCTAAAGCTACTGAGTTAAAAAAAGATCTGGAAGAATGGTTTAATAACTATCCTCTAGATATTGATTTAACGAAGTACTCCTTTAAAAAATAATGATTAATACCCTTAAATTCCTGGTTTTTTTGCTGGCTTTTGTTTTTATTCTTGCTTGTACTCTCAACAATAATCATAAACAAAATGAGGTTCCGGCACCGCTTTTTGTCGATCCAAACTATCAGGGATCCTGCGATCCGGAGATCGTTTGGAACGAATACGAACAGCAGTGGTATATTTATTATACAGCCCGTCGTCCGATGCTGGAAAATACCTGGCTGCAAACACCAATTGGGGTGGCTGTTTCAAAAGACATGATAAACTGGGAATTTAAGGGTTATTG
>NZ_JBFHGM010000009.1:0-41690 GCF_041583095.1 Draconibacterium sp. | reverse complement strand
CCTTACTTAGAGTGAGAGTATCACTAAAAGGAGAAAATGATATCTATATTCGCAAATTTTATGCATTTAGTTTTGCAAGAAACGCCTCTTTAAAACTCAAACTTACCGGCAGTTTTACATCGGCGAGTTTTACGCTGTTCCCCTCCAGATAAACCACTTTAGCAAGCGAAACCACATACGATTTATGAATGCGGGCGAATCGGTTTTCCGGTAATTGCTCAATAAAATCCTTAAACCGTCCGTGTACCATTAACGATTGTGTTTCGGTTACAAAACGTACATAATCGCCCTGTGCTTCCAGGTAAATTAATTCGTCGAAATTAAGCCGGTAATCCTTTTTATTGGCACGTACCATTAAATGTTGCCCGATGTTCTCTGTGCGTAAAGAAAAACGTTCGAGTACCCGATTAACCGCCGTTCGGAACCGTTCAAAGGAAACCGGTTTTAGTAAATAGTCCACCGCATCAACCTCAAAACCTTCCAAAGCAAATTCGGGATAGGCAGTAACCAAAATAAACAGCGGTGGTTCTTTTAAACTTTTCACAAAACCGATTCCGCTTAATTTGGGCATGTTTATATCTAAAAACAGTAAGTCAATGTGTTTCTCTTTTAACAACTGACCGGCTTCCAATGCATCGTTGCAAACGCCCTCAAGTTCCAGTTCCGGACAGGCCTCAACAAAATCGCGGACCACATCCTGCGATAAAGGCTCATCGTCGACAATAATACAGTTTAAGGTTTTTGTTTTAGCCATGCCCAATTAATTCAATTGCACCTGTAAAAGTACTTTAAATGTTTCTTCGTTGTCCGAAATCATCAGCTTGTGTTGGTTGGGATAGATCATTTCAAGGCGTTTTTTCACATTGTCGATTCCAATGCCATGGTATTTGTCCAGGAGCAGATCGGTTGCCTGTCCTTTACTGTTTTCAACCTCGAAGTGAAGAACCTTCCCCTCTATTTCAATATTAATGTTTACAAAAGCATTATCGGCCCCACCTTTCATTCCGTGTTTAAAGCTATTCTCAACAAAAGGAAGAAACAACAGGGGCGCAATCTTTTTACCTTTTATCTCGCCAATGGTATTGAATACAATTTTGTTTTTCCCCGACCGGAGATTCTGCATATCAATATAATTCTGTAGCATTTCCACTTCTTTTTCCAGTGCTATAAAATCTGCATCCGATTCATAAATAATATGACGCATTAAATTGCTGAGCTGAACGATTTTTTCCGGCACTTCTTTCGATTCTTTTCGGGCCATACTGTAAATGCTGTTCAGCGAGTTAAAAAGAAAATGCGGGTTGATCTGCGATTTCAAAGCTTTTAACTCGGCCTGCGATTTTTCCTTTTCCAGTTCTTCTGCACGGAAATATCCACGAGCCAGGTGCAATAAACCGGAGATAAACAGATAAATGGCAAAGAACAGCGAAATATCCCAAAAACTGTAGTAAGCAATAAAATAGTAACCTTTGAAAATGTGATCGATCAGCTTGTCGAATAAAAGCAGGTAAAAACCCGCCCCAAAAACAACTGCGGCAATTACAGCGGCAGCGTAGCCAAAATATTTGCCGCGCTCCCAAAGTAGCGGAAAAAGCAGTTTTAAATTCAGGTAAACCACACAAACAATGGGCAGGTGGAAAACAGCCGTGTAAATTAGGTCGATCTGTTTAACTTCGGCCGACACTTTTAACACGTTCATCAGTATTAAAAACGATAAACACCAAAACAGGATATGTTGTAACACCCTGTTTTTTATGAGCCGCCCAAGTGTGATTTTTAAGGAGCTATTCATTTTTTCCGAAACAACTCTACTTCTAATCCATCGTCAAAAGCCTCTTCCGAATCCACATATTTGCTTACAAATTTTTGCAATTCCTTAGGTTTGGCGGTGAGTAAAATATAATCGCCGTTGTCTTCATGATGAATTCTAATCTTGTTTTCCTTAATCAAATCTTCCAGCCACTCCGGATCAAACCAACGGATTTCGAGTTTATCGTCGGAAACGGTTAGTTTGGCAAAAGTATGTACCGGCACCAGGTGCAGGTCGGCTAAGGTGATGTTATCGTCGTCACCGTAATCTTCAATGTAAAAATCCAGGAAATATTCATCGGCCAGTTTAATCACATGCACTGCAAATTTCGATTCTTTCACAATGCCATTCTCGTTTGAAGTAAGGCTAAGAACGTATCTTTTTTTGTCGCGTATACTGTCTTTTATATCTCCAACAAACGGATGAGTGAAATTCCACGAATCGTCAGAACCACTAAAAACAACATCGTTATCATCGTCTTCAAACCATTCGCCCAACAGCAAATCGTTTTCAAACAGATCACTTTCGGTATACAAAGGGTAAAACGAGTAAACTACACACCCTGACAACAGAAGAGTAATTATTGCAATGAGCAGAACATTACGTGTTTTCATTTTGATTGTTTTTAAATTCCTACTCAAATTTACAGGACTTTAACCAGGCAAAAGAATTTTTTCGTTGAGATGCGGCTTTTTGTCGTTGAGATAAAAAACCACCTTTCAGCAGCAAAATGAAAACCTGCAAAAACGATTAAAATAAGTAGTTCAAGCCGATGTAAATACCTGAATCGCCATCGCGTTCATCGGCGGCCATACCGTAATCGCAACGAACGACAAAGTTTTCGTTCATGGCAGCACGCAAACCTAATCCAAATGAATAGTGCATGGCTTCGGCACCGTTATCGAAATAACTATCTAAAGGACTCGGATATATAGCCAGAACATTAATGTTGCTCTTATCCACATCAATTTTATTGGTAACACGGCCAAAATCAGCAAATGCATTTAGGCCCATATAAAAGTTGTTGTTCATAAACTGAAAACGGGCAAATTTCCAGCGCGCCTCAATATTTCCTAAAAATACAGCATCGCCAACAACCCGGTTTCGTAATATTCCGCGTAATGAATTGGCGCCTCCCAATCCCTCGGAAGTGGAACTTTTCATCACCGAAGTGATCAATTGTGTTTGGTAGTAAAAAGGCACATCTCCGGTAAGCGTTGTCTGGTAAGCCAGGCGGTAAGCAAAAGAAAGATCATCAGGAATGATCGTAAAATACTGGCGGTGAATAAGCGATAATTTAGTAAAACTATGCTCTCCTCCCAAAAACTCGGGTGAAGCCAGTAAAACGGCTTCGGTCCACATTCCTTTCATCGGGTTAGGTATATTATCGCGGGTATCGTAAACAATACCGGCTTTTATCGTTGGCACAAAACCACCGTCGGCATCTTCATCCGAAATAATTCCCCAATCCCGGTATATTTCATACAGCCCCGGAGCCACGTCATGCGGCGGAAGAATATCTTCATCGTCCTTATTTTTATTCAGCTTCTCAATATCAACGTAGCCAAGTTTAAAATTCAGGAGGTTAAAACCACCGATCCAGTCAAACTTTTCTCCGGCGAGATCTCCGCGCAAATCAACTTTAAAACGAAATAATTTACGGTCGTATTTGTAAAACATCCGGGTTCTGTAATCCGCTGCTTCATCATCATACCAATCTTTGTTCACCACAGCGTCGTAACCGTTAAAACCATAAAAATCGTAGGCCCTGTCGCTTAGGTAACTAATATCAACCGATGTTTGCAGTCCGGGAATAAGTTTATCTGAATCGTAGTTAAAACGGTTAATCCCGCTTCCTTTTGTAAATCGCGACACTTCGAGATAAATGCTGTGATCGTACTTGGGGTAGCGGCTTCCGTCGCCATAATGGTAAAGATTTACCAAGCCTCCGTACTGAAATCCAAGGTCGGTATCGAAAGTAATGGCCGGCAATGCCCCAAAATTCCAACCCTGTTTGGTCACACTTTCCTGCGCCTCCGACACTAATAAAGCAGTTAAGAATGCGCATAAAAACAGAAAACGTTTCATGTTAATTGATTTTAGTTAGACTAAGCGAGTAATTCAAATAAAACATATTTTTGATATGGTACAGAAATACGTTGTCGAATATAAGTAAAAAAGGAATGATTTTATAATCGCCTCACCTTTCTGATTGTTCTTCTTGTCTTTTATGATATTTTTATTTTCTTTTACACATCTTTGGTAATTTTTTCAAAACTAATATACAAGTCGAAACTAAAATGAAAACAAACCGTAGAGATTTCTTTAAAGTAACCGGTGCAGTTGGAGCAGGAATTGCAGCCGGTGGGCTAACATCATGCAGTCAGCCACAGGCAGAGCCATCGGCTATGCAGTTTATAAAAGATGCAGCCGTAAACAACAATCCGCAACAGTTTAATATGTGTGGTTATGCCGCACCAAAACTCGATAAAGTGCGTGTTGGATTTGTGGGTATTGGTGACCGCGGCTCAGGTGCCGTAAAACGAATGACCTATATTGAGGGCGTTGAAATAACAGCTTTGTGCGATATTCGCCAGGCTGCTGTTGATGGTGCTCAGAAAATTCTTAGCGAGGCCGGCTTACCAAAAGCCAAAGAGTTTGTTGGCGACGAAAACGAATTTAAAAAACTTTGCGACAGTGGCCTTTGCGACCTCGTTTACACCGCCACTCCGTGGGAATGGCACGTACCTGTTGGCCTGGCAGCTATGGAAGGCGGTGCACATGCGGCGCTTGAAGTATCGGCTGCCAAAACCATGGACGAGTGCTGGCAAATGGTGGAAACTTCGGAGCGCACAAAAAAACACTGTGTGATTCTGGAAAACTGCTGTTACGACTTTTTTGAATTACTAACGCTAAACATGGTTCGCCAGGGTGTTTTTGGCGATTTAATTCATGGTGAAGGTGCTTATATCCATGATTTGGATTACTGGCATTTTAACAAGCCACAAGATGAAAAGATGACTGACGGCGCCTACACAAAAATGTGGCGTTTATACGAAAACCAGCGTAAAGCGAATGTTTACCCAACGCATGGACTGGGGCCAATTTGCCAGGCGATGAACATTAACCGTGGCGACAAAATGGATTACCTGACAGCGATGATCTCTGACGATTTTACGCTGAAAAACCGCATTGAAGAGAAAGCCAAGGAAGATCCGTTCTTCGAAAAATTTACAGGAATGGATATGCGCGGTAATATGGATATGCAAATGATACGCACCAATAAAGGGCGAACCATTCTTATTCAGCACGATGTTTCCTCGCCACGCCCCTACTCGCGTATTCATATGTTGAGTGGAACAAAATGTTTTGCCCAAAAATGGCCGTTACAACACATTGCTTTTGGGCACGATGTGGTTGATGAAGCCGGCATGAAAGAACTTCGTGAAAAATACGAACCGGAAATTATAAAACGTGTTGGCGAAATGGCCAAACAAGTTGGTGGCCACGGTGGAATGGATTTTATTATGGACTGGCGCCTGATCGATTGTTTGCGCAACGGCCTTCCGGTTGATATGGACGTTTACGATGCAGCGGCGTGGAGTTCAATAACTCCGCTAAGTGAATGGTCGATTGCCAACGGATCGGCACCAATTGAAGTGCCCGATTTTACACGCGGAGCCTGGAAAACCAATAAGCCGGTTGAGCTTACTTTGGCAGGTGGCGGAACCACCAAAGTCAGAAACCTGACGAATGCCAATGCTGAAGGACAGCTTGATGTTTAAAACAGAACCTACAATACATTCGAAAGGGCAGTAATTACTGCCCTTTCTTTTTTACTCACTCTATTACTCTTTGCAATAGGATTGAACTGTTTTCTATTGTTCGATTGTTTCCTGCAAATTTCGTTCCAATTGAAAAACCGCCGATATTTTCACCGACGGTTCACTAATCAAACGCTTTATCTATGATAAAAACTAACCTTTGTTTTATTCCAGACAACTGGCAGCAGAAATACCCTTACTCGTTAAACAAAAAAACCGCCGTTCAATTAAATGAACGACGGTTTAACCTAACCAAACTAATTAATCAGTAGAAAAAACAGTCTTGTTACTGTTTTGCCCACCATAATTTTGTGTTCTGAACATCAGGTCCCTGAACAGCGACTGCTGCACTATAGTTGGCACCATTGGTATTAATAACACTATTACCATAACGCATACGTGTAGGGTAATTTCCGTTAATATCACCAAGGCCAAAGATATCACCATCCTGAACACCGGCTGCAAGCTCAGCGGGGTATCCCATATCGCGAACGATAGACCAAGCTTCAAAGCCATCTGTAAATGCTGCAATCCAACGTTGCGATGCAATTTTCTCCAGCATTTCGTCCTGAGTGCCGGTTAGCATTGCCATATCTTCGTTAGCTAAGTAATTATCGATATCACCATCGCTAACACCCCATAATTTCATTGCCTGACGAATACCTTCCTGGTATAAATCCTGTGCACTTCCAGACCCCATTCCATAAACAGCAGCTTCTGCTTGTAAGAAATATGATTCAGCTGAAGACATGATCAACTCAGGACGAATTTCGCCGTTATTCTTTTTGTTGATAACCACCTCTGCCGGTTTAGAGAAGAAATTGTAACGTGTAAACGGATGCATTTTACCGTTTAAACGAGTTGGTTGCCCTACGTAGTACATATTTTCAGGCATAGTAACCTCAATACTACCATCAGTGAGCGTATTTGTTGTATAATCAACACCTGCATCATCAAGAACAGCTAAAATAAAATCAACTCGCTTCTGAAAATTCTCCACTTCTGAACCCTCAGTTGGTTTCTCAAGCGTTTGTGTTCCACCAACTGCCGGCTGCGCATAAACAGCTAAACGAGGGTCGTTGTTATTGCGTAACAGATCGATCATGGTTTTACTCATTGTCCAGTCTGAACCGGCACCAAAGTTATACCAAACATCGCCGTAACAAGCACTTCCCCACTGCGAAATCTCTTCGTCTTTCTCCATTAAAATATTGTCGTTTTCGCCATCAAGCAAATCTGAATTCAATGCTGAAGAAATAGCACTTTCTGCAAAACCGGCTCCGGCAGCCCCATAAGCACGCATTGCAATACGAAGTTTTAAAGTATTAGCCAAACGCTTCCATTGTTGCAGATCACCACCACAATATAAGTCGTTATCACCAATATCGTCAACAGCTACACCGGTTGCAGTTGCGTCGCCAATTGTAGCCATAGCTTCATCCAGCTCGGCAATAATCCCCGCGTAAATATCACTTTGCTCATCAAATTTTGGAAGTACAATATCCGGATTAGTTGCTTCTGAGTAAGGAATCATTCCAAACACATCGGTAAACATCTGGAAATACAGACCTTTAATGATTTGACCTACTGCATACATGTATTCATTTTCGAACTCACCGCCAACAGCTGTAAGCTTCATAAAGTTATCCAAGCCACCTACGTAACCTGACAACCAATCCCATGATGCATCGGTGTAACCACTACTATATGAATAACCTAACTCATCCGACCACCAGCTGCTGCTGTGTCCAAAACATACCTGACCTGAGTAACGATCGGCATGGATTAAGTGTGCACGCCAATACGGATAACGATCTGGTGCATATAAACGATACTGAGGAGTAGTTAAAAAGTACTTAGCACTCACCTCATCAACCGTAAATGAATCCGGTTTAGTATTGATTTCGTTAAAATCATCGGTACAATTGCTTAGCAAAAATACCGCTATAAACATTACGAATATTTTTAATATATTTTTCATTTTACCGGCCCTCCTTAAAATTTAATGTTTACGTTGAATCCGATACTTCTGGCTGTTGGTAAATTGTACGACAAAATACCCTGTCCGTTGTTACCTGTTCCCAGGCTCGATTCCGGATCAACATGAGGAATGTCTTTATAAATAAAGAACAAGTTACGTCCAACCAAACCAATTGTAGCACCTTGAATAAATGTGTCTCTGATTAACGATTGTGGCACTTTGTAAGACAGTACCAATTCACGTAAACGTATGTTAGTTTGATCAAACAAATACTCTGAAGCAATACCAGAAACTGAACCCCAATAATCCTGGGCACTGATTGAAGTAGTGTTTTGAACATATGAACCGTCGTCTTGTAAAACAACGCCGTCAACAACAATACCTTCTTCACGGTACTGAAGAGTTTCTTCTACAACACCGCTACTAACCAATGCAGCATTGGTTTGCGAGTAAATTTTACCGCCTACACGTGCATCGATCAGGAAGCGTAATGAAACATCCTTATAGGTGAATGTATTTGTAAAACCGGCAGTCCAATCGGGTTGTGAATTACCCAGGTAAACCATATCGGTTGAAGACTGTGGACGACCATTGGCATCTACAACAATTTGCCCTGCATCGTTTGTTCTCCAGGTTGTTCCATATAAATCGCCATAGCCACCACCAACAGTTGCCTGTAAACGCACGTTACCCGAGTTTGTAGAGTTAAACACGTAACTATCCAGATCTTCAGTTAACTCTACCAATTCGTTGTTGTTTTTAGCAAAGTTGAAACTTGTTTCCCAGCTAAAGTTATTGGTTTTAACAGGAATACCTCCTACCAATAATTCAACACCTTTATTGGTTGTTTCACCAATATTTTCAAGGAAGAAATCGTATCCTGTTGATGATGGAACCGGTACATTAAATATCTGATCGGTAGTTTTAATGCTATACCACGAGAAATCGAAGAACATACGGTTATTCAGCATACTGGCTTCCAAACCAATCTCGAACGAAGCAATATTCTCTGGTAATAAATCTTCGTTTGGTTTTGTCGACGGACGAGATAACTGAGTTAATCCCAGGTAACCATCGTTTGCAAGGTTGTAGTATGAGTACAACTGATATGGGCTCGTATCGTTACCCACATTAGCCCAGCTCGAACGAACCTTCAGCAAGTTAAATACTTCTGCATTCGGATCAATAAAATCTTGCAGCAATAACGAACCTGTTACCGAAGGATAAAAGTATGAGCGGTTGTCTTGTGGTAAAGTCGACGACCAATCATTACGTCCGGTAACATCAAGGTAAGCAAAATCGCGATACGATAATGATGCCTGGAAATAAAGAGAATTTACTTTCTTTTCTCTTAATGGAGTGTACGACGGTGTTTGTGTTACAGTATTCGCAACTGTTGCACGACTAGGAATTTTAAAATCCTCACCGTAAATACTCTGGTATTCGTAAGTACGATACGAGTGGTTACCACCACCATTTACAGACAGATTTAAATCAGGAGTAAGATCTTTGTTAAACATCAACAGGAAGTCGGCGTTGGTTTCCGTAACACGTGTATTGCTGAATGTTAAACGACCACTTGTATAAAAGTGGTGACCAGGCATATTTACCGATTCTGATTTCATAATTGTCACATCGGTACCTACACGCGCAAAAGCTGATAAATATGGAGTAATTTCGTAGTTTAATTTACTGAAACCAAGAATACGCTCTCTTCTGTCGGTTCTCATATCTTGGTATAGTATCCAATATGGATTAGCTCCCAACGCACCGTAAGAAATAGAATTTAACGATTCTTCAGGATTCTGGTATGTTTTCAGGTCTTCAATATCAACACTTCTTGGCATACCATACAAATAAGCCAAGATACCTTCCGATCCCTGGTTGGCTGCATTCTCCAATTCTTGCCAGAAATAAGTTGCTTTAGCATCAAGCGTTAATTTGTCATTCAAATCAACTACACCACGCAAGTTAAAGTTATGGCTTCTTAATTCTGAATTCGGAATCATAGACTCCGTTTTGTTGTTGGTGTACGAGAAACGAATTGAGTGGTTTTCTCCGGCACCTGCAATAGCTACTGAGTTAATGTATTTTGCACCAGTCTGGAAGAAATCCTCTACGTTATTAGGATAAGCGACATATGGTCTTTCTTCGCCGGTGTAATACATTTGGCTGCTGCCATCCAAACGTTGTCCCCACGATCCTGTTGAGTTTTTCAAATCTTCAACATTGCCGGGAACGTTACCCTGGCTACCCTGACCGTATTCATTCTGATAGTCGGGTAACAACATTGGATTATCAAAAGTAATGTTCGAGTTTACTGAGATTCCCAAACCTTTACCTTTTGTACCTTTTTTTGTGGTGATTAAAAGTACACCGTTACCTGCACGCGAACCATACAATGCTGCCGCGTTTGGTCCTTTCAATACCGAGATCGACTCAATATCGTCGGGGTTGATATCGGTGATACCACCACCAGTTACAGTACTGTTATAAACACTACCACCACTGTTCGATCCGGTAGCATCAATTGGTACACCATCAACTACGATTAATGGCTGGTTATTTCCCGTAATAGAGTTGTTACCTCGGATGATCACACGCGAGCCACTACCCGGGCTTCCTGATCCCTGAGTTACAACTACACCCGCTACTTTACCTACCAGTGAGTTTGCCGGGTTATGGTCTTTAACAACAGAAATGTCGTCGCCACCAACTTCGGTTACTGCATAACCCAACGATTTCTTTTCTTTGGAAATACCTAAAGCCGTAACAACAACTTCTTCCAAACCAATTTGGTTCTCCTGCATTGTTACATCAATTGTAGAGCGTCCGTTAACGGCTTCATTAACGGTTTGCATTCCCACAAAGGAAAACTGGATTGTTGCATCGTCGGCAACAGTAATGGAGTATACACCGTCAATATCGGTGATAGTACCATTCGATGTTCCCGCTTCAACTACTGAGACTCCGGGAATCCCGAGGCCATCGTCGCCGGTAACTGTTCCTGTCACCGTTTGCTGCGCGTATGCACTACCTAGTAATGCAAAGCACATTCCTAAAATCAAAAAAATCTTTCGCATAGATTTTGAATTTAAATGAACTAGAAATAGATTAATACTTGAATTATTTATACATATCGCTGAATAGTTTTTGAAACAGTTTTGCTGTCATTCCCAATAAACCGGATTGCTCCCATTTTTCGGAAATCACAATTTCAATGTTGCCTGATATTTGTTCCAAACAGTGCTGATTAATTGCTTGCTGAATAGGTGTAAGAATGTATTGATTGGCACGCGATACAATTCCTCCTATAACAATTATATCAGGATTTAATAACTGAATGGTATTTGATAGTGCTTTGCCCAAAGCCTGGCCGACCTCGCTTAAGAGTGTTATAGCCAGTTCGTCGCCGAGTTTTGCAGCATCGATAACATCTTTGGGTTGTAGTTCTTCTATTTTATACTGAAAACGGTTCGTAAGCTGCGAAATTTTTCCTGCTGAAATGGCATCTTTAGCACGCTGAATCAGCACACTTGCCGAAACCACAGTCTCTAAACAACCTCGTTTACCGCATATACATAAATCGCCGTCTTCCTCAAACTTGGTGTGCGACAATTCACCGGCAAAACCGGTGGCGCCATTGTACAATTTTCCACCAAGAATAAGCCCGATTCCCAATCCCCAGTTCCAGTTTATAATAACGGCATCGTTGTGTTCTTTTGCGGCACCAAAAATAAACTCGCCGTACGCTTCCATTCGGGCATCGTTATTGATGTAAACCATTTTGCCGAATTTCATACTTAAGCGATCGGCAACATTTCGGTATGCCTCTTTCTTTATCGTGTAGTTTATTCCATTAATCGAATCAACGAGCCCCGGCATAGCTGTTCCAACTGCAAATACACGGCTGTAATCAATGTTATTCACTTCCAGTATGTGGCGGGCTTCGGCATACAGTTTATCTACCAGGTCGTCATCGTCAATTGATGTTTCAACAACGGTAATTGGTGCAACCAGTTCGTTGTGTGAATTATAAACACCAATTTTTCCGTTAAAACGCCCCAGCTCGCACGAAATAACAAAAATACTATCACGCTTCAAGCCAAATAAAGTTGGGCGTCGTCCGCCTTTCGACTCGCCGCTTCCTCTGACTTCAACCAGTTTGCTTTCCCCTAAATCTTTTAGCAAAGAAATGGCCGTTGGCAAACTAACGCCAATTTGTTTGGAAAGAAATGTTGCTGACAGTGTGTCGTTTTCATATAAAAGACTTAGAATCTTTTTTTTCCGGCGATAATTTTTTAAAGCATTCCCGGTAAGTTTCTTCCCTTTTATATTTTCAAGAAGGATCATTTTGAAATAGTGTAGTTAATTAATGTGACTGCAATTTAAAGAAATATTTAAATCAAAAGCAAATGTTTGTTAATTTTTTTAGTAAGTCAAATGTAATTCTATAAATCTTTTCAACTCAAGCACCAATAAATAAAGCATTCAAGTATTTCTTACAATAAGATACCTCGGATTGGGGGCATCACAAATTTCGTTTAACGTAAATTAACAGTATGATTTAAAAACTATAAATAATAAAATTCTTACTTTCAAAAAACTAATTCATCAGGTGAAGTAAAAAAAAGGGGAAACGGTGAAGTTGAAGGCATTAATAATAACTGGTTTTATGCTGTTGGCAATATTTGCCAACACGACTGTAAACGCACAAGACCCTCAGCTTGATACAACTAAGGTTATCCAAACCCCCAACCTTCAGCAAGAACATTTTTACGACAGCCTGGAAAACCGGGCCAGCCGTCGCATACTTACCGGCTGGCTTTACGACGCTATAATAACTCCGCCCCGGCCCTATGTCGACAAAAAGGCGCTTGCCCTTGACTATTTTAAAGAATATGAAGGCAAAATTATTGCAGAAATAAAGATTAATGCTCTCGATGTTTTTGGACCTACCTGCTCCGACACCACTAAAACAGCCGACCACTGGGCCGAACGAGCAGCCAATAAAATTCATACAAAATCGAACCTGAAAACCATCCGCAAATTGTTGCTGTTTAAAATCGGCGATGTGTTAAAGCCGGAGCTGATGTATGAAAACGAAAGGATTATCAGGGATTTGCCATATATAAAAGATGTACGGTTTTATATAGAGCAGGATCCCGTATATCCGGGACTGGTGAATGTTTTGGTATTAACCAAAGACCGTTTTTCATTTGGGGTTTCGGGAGGTGTAAATGGCACCAGTTCGGGTGATTTGGAGATATACAACCGTAATATTTTTGGTGTTGGGCACGAGGTTTCGGTAAAGTTTGTTGGCCATGTTGAGAAGGAACCTTACCTGGGAGTTGAGACCTTTTACAATATAAAAAACATTGGCGGGCGATTTCTCGATGTTCGCCTAGGGTATTTAAATACTTATCGGCGTGAAGGCTTTGTAACGGAGGTAACCAAACCTTTTTTAACACAAAATATAAAGTGGGGTTATGGTGGTTATTCGGCACGCATGTTACGCACCGACCGTATTACAAATAACGACCCCGTAAAGGTGGAGGAGCCCATGGATCTTTCGGTAAACTACCTTTGGGGCGGCCGAAGTTTTAATATCAGTCCACATCGCGAAAATATTACCGAATTGGTTTTATCGGCAGGAATGAATAACTGGAACTATTTCGACGAACCGGTGGTTGAACCCGAAAACAGTCACTTTTTTTCCAACCACACTTTGTACATGGCAAGCCTTACCATTTCGCAACGCCGGTATATTCAGGATCAATTGATTTACAGCTATGGAATTACCGAAGATATTCCTGAAGGTTTTAAAAACGAATTTATTTATGGCTACGATGCCAATGAATTTGGCGACCGGCACTATCTCCATTTTTTAACCTCGAACGGTAATTTGCTACTAAGCCGGCGTGGCTACCTGTTTACATCTGCAGGAATTAGCGGATATTTAAACGATGGCCATTTTGAGGAAGGGATGATCCAGGGTGATGTAAACTTTATTTCGAAGCTGCATACGGCTGGAAAAAAACGAGTACGAACATTTGCCGACCTGAATTATACCCTGGGCTTTCGGCGTTTTGATATTGAACATTTAACTCTGGGAGACCGTGACCATATACGTGGTTTCGACAGCGACATTGCCATTGGTAAACAGCGTTTAAACCTAAAACTGGAACATGTTGTATTTCTGCCGGCGCAGTTTTACAAATTTAACATGGCTATTTTTGGTTTTGCCGACTTTGGTGTTATTGGCTCAAACCGCGAGCTTATTTTTAAACAGGATTATTACAGTGGCATTGGTATTGGCATTCGTTTACACAACGAAAACCTTGTTTTCGAAACCTTCAGGCTACGTTTGGCTTTTTATCCTTTCCATCCGGATGATATGAGCTTTATAGGTTTTTCGCTCGACGAACAGTCGAAAAAACGTTTTATTTCGTTTGCGCCCACAGGTCCAATACCTATGCGTTTTGAGTGAACTATTTTTTTAATGAAGCATCTTCGCAACTACAAGTCAGGTTATACACTTCTCTTTTCTCCCTGTTCCTCCATCGTTTTGCCTTGTAGCCGGTAATTATTGAACGGTTCTACACCATTTATGCGTTCTGCGGCCATGTTTTTTTTGTTTTTGGCATACCATAAGCCTATTTGCCCCATGCATATACTCTTTTGCGTACTACAGTTCGTCTTTTGATCTTTTCAGTTCCTTTATCGAATGTTGCTGTTCCTTTTTCGAAAGTGTAAGTTGCTATTTTGATAAATCGTTTTACTCTTTCGATTGTGTATGTCGCTCTTTCGATTGTGTAAGTTACTCTTTTGATTTTGTAAGTCGCTCTTTTGATTGCGTAAGTTACTCTTTTGTCTATGTAAGTAGCTCTTTCTATAAAACACATTGCTTATTTGATTAATCACATCGCCTTATAGAAAGTTTACATTGCTTATTTGATAATTCACATTGCTCTTTTGATAAAACACATCGCTTTGTTGATGATTCACATTGCTTGATTTATGAATTACATCGCTCGTTCGATAAATAACATTGCTCTTTTCATAAATCACATTGCCTTATAGAAAGATCACATTGCTTATTTGTAAAATGCGCATTGTCTTTAGAGAATTCTTTCTCTTAGAACTGGAAATAAATAAACGGTTGCATATCGGCCGAAACGGATTGATAAACGATAATTACCACAATAGCCGATATAGCTGCCTTTACCCACATTGGCGAAGCGATAAACCAGTTTTTTGCGCGGTCTTTTAAATCGTAACTCAGCCAGTGTGTAACAAAACCAAACAGCATCATCAGGAACACCCATTTGTACGCAACTACTATTTCGGGGATAACCGAAAGTTTCATATCGGTACCAATTTGATGTAGCATACCACGCACAACATCCATCGATTCGGAGCGGAAAAATACGCGTGTAAAGGTTATGAAAGAGAATGTTACGGCAATCTTCCAGATATTCACCAAACGGTTGCTGCGTTTTTCCCATGGGCTTATTTTTCGCCAGAATTTATAGATCACCAACCCTACTCCGTTCAAACCTCCCCATATAATAAACTGCCACGATGCACCGTGCCAAAGTCCTCCGAGCAACATGGTAAGCATCAGGTTGATATTGGTATTGATATGCTTTTTTACATTGGGGAAGAAATGCGCCAGTAAAGCAAATAGCAATACCAGGATGGCAAATATTGGCACCAAAATCAGCTTTCCGGCCAAAAGCACAACGATTGCCAGAATAATACCGAGGCTGATATAACTAAATACCGAACCTTCGCGGTTTCCACCAATGGGGATATACAAATAATCTTTTAACCACGACGAAAGCGACATGTGCCAGCGTTTCCAGAATTCGGCAACACTTTTTGCCTTGTAGGGCGAATTAAAGTTTTGCGGCAAACGGTAGCCCATCAACAGCGCTACTCCGATGGCAATATCGGTATATCCCGAAAAATCGACATATACCTGCAGCGAGTAACCAAATAATGCCATCAGGTTTTCGAATCCCGAATGTGTAACAGGGTCGGAAAAAACACGATCGACAAAGTTTACGGCAATGTAATCGCCTATAAATATTTTCTTAATCAATCCTTTCAAAATGATAAAAATTGCCCAGCCAAACTCTTCTTTCGACAGGCGGTAATCTTCGTAAATCTGTTTTACAAATCCCGATGCGCGAACAATGGGCCCGGCAACCAACTGCGGGAAAAACGATACATAAAAACCAAAATCGATTAAATTATTTACAGGTTTGGTTTCGCCGCGGTACACATCAACCGAATAACTAATGGTTTGAAAGGTAAAGAATGAAATACCCACCGGCAACAAAATCTGGTTCACCTCGAAATGTGTTCCGGTTGCTTCGTTAGCCCACATTGCCAGGTGGTTAATAACCTGTAAATCGGTGCCCAGCATCAGGTTTATACTGTCGACAAAGAAGTAAGCATATTTAAAGTAAGCCAGTAGGGTAAGGTTAATAACAACACTTGCTGCAATCAGCAGTTTCCGAATCAAATCGCTCTTCGATTTGTATATTCCTTTGCCAATAAAAAAGTCGGTTAGCGTACTGAATAACAAAATAAAGAAAAAGAATCCACTGGATTTGTAGTAGAAAAACAAACTTACCAGGAACAGATACCCGGCGCGAACACTTCGGTTTTTGTTTTTGTAAACCCATGAATAACCGGCCAACACAAAAGCAAAAAACGCCCAAAAGAAAAAGCGTGTAAAAATTAGCGGTGCCGTTTTGTCGTACAGAAAAATATTCCGTAGCAGTTCTTTCAATTCTATTTGTTGTAGTAAATCCAAGCAGTCTTAGTTTATTCTCCTCAAGGTGAAGATTTATTCGTTATTGTTACTCCCCGACATCCGCAGGTGTTTCTTTGTCTTAAAGTTCTTTTATCAATTTAAAAATGAAAAATATCCAATATTGAATAATCAATTTCCCAATACCCACATTGGGTTGTGTTTTTCATAGTTCTACATTGAGTATTCATCATTGATCATTGATTATTTTCTTTCCTTTCAAGCTTTATTTCTGTGTTTAATAAACATTGTTATGCGACTCCGTTGTACGGAGTGTGGCCGAAACGGGGGGTACGGGTTGCTCTTTAAGAGTGAGTTCCTTTTTTTCAAGAATGAAATTCTCAAAATCCTTCATCAGCGCACCAAAAAACAGGTCGGCGATCATTAAATAACCTTCGCGGGTAAAATGGATTTTATCGCTTTGTGCCAGTCCATTGTTTTGCCACAGTACCACGGAATTTAAACCTCCCATCACCGAAAACATATCCCACACACCGGCATTGTATTTTTGGGCCATTTTAAACATGCTGTCCTGCACCTTTTCGCCATTTTTGTTCACATACCGGCGATACAGGTAACTGTCGTTGTTGGTGGTAAACACAATTAGGGCATTGGGTGCAGCGGCTTTTATTTTGTTGATTAGCTGTCCGTAATGATCTTCGAAACGAGCTTGCGAAAACTTTCGACCATAGGCATCGTTAATTCCCAATCCGAGAATTACCAGGTCAGGATTAAGATCGGCCAGTTGTTCGGTAAAAAGCTGGCAACGTAAAAATGCCGGAACGTGTGCCCCGTTTACGCCAATACTGTGATACATTATGCCGTTTGGATTCGATTCGGTAGTCATTCCCAGTAAAGTAAAATTGCCTTGCGAGTTGTAGTCCTTCTCTAAGGTAATCTGCAAACTATCTACCCACTCATTTAATTCGAAATCGGTGTAACCATCGGCTTCAACCTTATTTTTCACCAAATCCTGATCAATGTTTATAGAGTAATTCTTTGCTGTGTTCTCGTAATAAATTCTCAGTTTGTTAAAGCTGTAGTCCAGTTCGTTTTCTTCTTCCAGTAAAATAGTAAGTTCGGCTTTAGGCGACGATGTAGTTGCAGAAATACCGCCCACTCCAAGTGTTCCGCTTTTCCGGCCCTCAACATGTCGGAATGTTTTCCAGTAGCCGTTGTAACGAATGTAATAACCAAAGGGCGAGTTGGTGCGTGCCATGCGGTACGGAAACATAAATCCCCAACCGGCATTCATTTCGCCATTTAACTGCTGAAAACGGTTGCGCATTTGCCCTGAAAACGAACCGGCCTGTATGTGTGAGCCACCAATTTGTACGATGTTTACACGTCCTTCGCCGGTGTTTACCAGTTGTTCCAGCTTTGAATAAAATCGTTCTGCATTTGTCCGGCTTCCGGGGTAATGCATTTCATTACGGTCGTAACGAACAAAGTTGTACTGGTTAACGTGGTAGAAGTAGCTGTTTTGCTGGGCACTTGCCGGTACCGCATACAGAAAGATGAAAGCAAGAAGCAGCAAAGACAAGCCTTGAACTTCCAGCCGCGAGCTGCGAGCTTTTAAAGGTTGCACGAAGATTGATGGAGATTGAATTAGATTGAATAGAGATTGAGCTACAAAACTTAGTACGCTTTTGAAACTTGAAACTTGTAGCTTGAAGCTAATATGTAACAGATCTCTCACTACGTTTGAGATGACAGTGAACTCGAAACTCGTAGCTCGTAGCTCGGTACTTTTTACTTTCTTCCCCATTACATCTCCTCCTCCAAATAATTATTGTACTCCAGAATCAATGCATTGTAGAACATATTGGCCACCAGTCGGGCTCCCCGTGCCGAGAAATGTACATAATCAGGACGTGCCAGTTCGGGTTGGGCATTCACCCATGAGGGCATACTGTTGTGTCCGCCCATAGCTTCGTACATATCCCAATACGCACAGTTATTTTCCAATGCCACTTGCTTTAGCGTTTCAACAACATCGGGCAAATGTTTATAGGTAATGTACTTATCCTTCACCTTTGTCGACATATCACTTGGCCCGATAACCAGAATGGCAGCATCAGGACACAAAGAACTAATTCGTTGTATCTGACTGCCAAACCAACGGCCATAACGTTCAATCGCCTTTTTATCTTTAATGTATGGAATTACGTTACCGCCAAACTGCAGGATAAAAAACTTTGGATTCAGATCGTTGTACATTTTCAAACTATGCTGGTAGTCAGCTTTCGTGAAAATAGTACCGGAACTGCCCCGCAAGGCAATGTTATCCATGATCACTCCTTTTTTCGAAGCCAGTTCAATTCCGTATACATCCGGGCCATCGTATCCCGAGAATTTTAGTGTAACACTGCTTGTTGAATCGGGTAATTCGCACTCGAGCACCGCGTAGGTTGTATCGGCCAAAAGCGTATCGTTTAAAACCGTATCGCCACGTGCAATTAACTGCACGGCAACCGGGCGTTTTGTATGCCCGTAAAACAACCGCATATTTTCGTATTCGCGGGTACGTTTGTAGGAGATATCTGATTTCGATACATTCATTTCCGCCTCGTAGATAATCGAATCTTTAAACGGAATTGTGTCGCTGGCCAACGGCGCATAACGCGAAAATGCGCCCATTACTCCGTAACGACTGTGTTCCACCGTTGTGTCCACTTTGCCGTAAATCGGGTAACGCTTCCAGTTTTCGGAATTCTTTTGATAGGCACTAAAAACATAATCGTAGGGTTGCAAAGCCGGACGCAAACCAACTCCTGTTCCTCCAAATTTCACCTGTAATTTGTTTCGAAGGAAAGAGGTGATGCGGTCGCCTTCAATCTGGCTGTCGCCGTAATGCATGATACGAACCAGTGAATCACTTTTTAAATGACGGAAAAAACGATACATGTTCTCCCGCCCCAGGTCGGTCATTTCAATTCGGCGAACCGATTGCACCAGCGTATCGTAATCTGCCCGGTGAATGACTTCAAGCACCGTATCACCGGAAATGGTATCCAGTTCGATATCTACCAGCGAATCAATTTCAAACTGCTGGGCTAATATTTCCGATACATCGGTATATTCCACATCATCAACACCCATTATTTCAGTGAAAGTCGGCATATGGACGGTCATTTCGCCCACCTCGAAACCATCGTCGGGCATTAGCCACATTGCGCCTGCCAGCAAAGCAATTACGCTCAAAGTAAATGTTAATGTCTGTAACGGCTTCATCTCATTATTATTAAAACCTTTCAGCGGTATTCGATGTAACTCGCTGACAATTTCGCTCCTCTATGTCAATATTTTTACGTGCTCGTTTCATTGTACGTAGATGATTAATTTCTGACCAATTTGAATTTTACGGGCATCGCTGATGCTGTTCCATTCCAGAATTTTCTCGGGTGTTACTCCATCGTATTTTTGTGCAATTACATACGGCGATTCACCGCTTTCTACAATATGCTCTACTTTTTTTGACGACTCAGGAATTACCATCCCCGGTAAAGTAGCTGAAGCAAAATCCGGAACTACAGTTTTCTGCTTCTCTTTTATAGCTGTTTGTTGCTGAAGTCCGCGATAATAATCTGCATTTTCGTCGTCGACAAAAATATCAAGCGTTTTTCCGGCCTGAATTTTTCTTTCGTCGTAAATATTGTTCCAGTATTTTAAATCGGCCACACGCACATCGTAATCCTCGGCAATAAATCCGAGCACATCGCCCGACATAATCGTGTATTTTATTTTTGTTTTCCCTTCAATTTCCAGGTCTTTTACTTGCTCGCCAACATACTGACGATTGGGAGCCGGTGGGTATTCAATCTTCTGGGCCACCACTTCAAACAAGGTTGAATCTACGCCATTATATATGGAATCCTGCAGAAACAAAAAGTCTTGTTTCATATTCTCAGGCAAAGTAAGTGATGCCTGTTCCGGCACAATGGAATAGGGAAATTGTGGATTCAAAAAGCTCAGTTCATTATTCGAAATGGGCAGCACTGCACTGATCTGATCGAAATGCGTTTGCAAGCGGACTTTTGCTTCTGCCGTTTTTTGCGGTTCCTGTTCCGGTATATATTTATTCTGGCTCAAAAATGCTGCGGTTGCCTGATAAGCCGCCATAAAATCGGTCATTTCTTTTGGTGCTACGGCCAGCAGTTCGTTTACAGAACAAGCATCACCACCGGCACGACGACAAAGGTTTTTAATCTCAGTCTTTCCGAAAACAAATGCCAGCATGGCTTTTTTCGGATGATCAAATAAAGCTTCATTCTTCTTCAGTTCCTGAACAGCGGCAAAAGTCGCTTTTGAAATATTCAGCCGTTCATCAATAAGTTTGTTGATTTGTAAACTATTCAGCACGCCCTGAAAATGTGTCAACTGCCATGCCCCTGCCCTTTTAAACGAACTTATGGCTTCGTTGTTAAATGCAGAAAGTGTCGCCGGCAAATACTGTAAATCTTCACTTAATCCGGCTTCGATCAATTGGCTTTTTATTTCCGGCTGATAGAACCAGAAGCTTTTAACAAAAATTGCCTTATCGGGTGCAGGTAAATGATCTAAAATGGAAAAATAAACCTCAAACGCATCCGGATTATGTGCATATTCTCTCGCCTCCTTCAGTTCCCGCTTCATCGTTTGACGGTTTGCCAACTCCAGTTTTCCGGGGAAAAATGCGGCATCATTCCATGGATATTCAAAAACCTGCTGATGAATATTTTGCAGCAGACGGGATTGAAAATCTTCGCTGTTAATACTGTCCTGCGCCCAATTAAACAAGGGAACAAACAACAGCAAAACCACAAGAATTCCAATTAAAGAACCCGGCTTATTTTGTTTGAATCGTTTCAAATACAATTTTTGCAAAAAATGATACGCAAAAATATGATTTCCGATTAAACAGCCCACAATTATTCTGAAGGAAATACATAAAAATACAACAAGTGTCCGGTTCGAAATTTTAAATGCCTCACCTCCTGCCCAGAAATCGCAATAACAAATCGATATTTATGGGACAATCTACCCGACCCTTCACCCTATCGGGAGCTCCCCTAAAAAGGGGAGCACGTTTTGAACAAGGCTGCAGCAAAACGAACATGCTATTAAATCTCTTTAGAACTTTTTCCCCTTCATAAGGGGAAATGGCGACAGCCAAAAGGGTAAAGTCGAGTTTTAACCAGCCTTTGTTTTTACTTCTACCAGATGACGATAAAAGAAAATAAAGGTAATTTACTCTGCTCCATTATCGCGCTGACGAATTTCCACGCGGCGAATTTTTCCGCTGATGGTTTTTGGCAGCTCATCAACAAACTCAATTTGCCGCGGATATTTATACGGGGCAGTCACCTCTTTTACGTGATTTTGCAGCTCCTTTACCAACTCGTCGCCGGCACGTTCTTTATAATCCGGTGCCAAAACAACAGTGGCTTTTACAATCTGCCCACGTATTTCGTCAGGAATTCCTGTAATAGCACATTCCACTACAGCAGGGTGAGTCATCAGCGCACTTTCCACTTCGAAAGGCCCGATACGGTAACCCGAACTTTTAATTACATCGTCGGCACGACCAACAAACCATAAATAACCATCCTCATCTTTCCATGCCAAATCGCCGGTGTAGTATATTCCGTCCGACATGGCTTCGTCAGTCAATTGTTTATTACGGTAGTAGCCGTCAAACAATCCGGCAGGGTAATTTTTTTCGATACGAATTACAATTTGCCCCTGCTCACCAGCTTCAGCTGATCGTCCTTCCGATGTCAGCAAATCGATATCATAGTGCGGACTTGGAAGCCCCATCGAGCCCGGTTTTGGTTCTACCCATGGCGAAGTAAACACCGAAAGTGTAGTTTCACTTTGTCCGTAACCTTCGCGCAGTTTAATTCCTGTTAGATCGTAAAAACGGTTGTAAACCTCCGGGTTTAAAGCTTCGCCTGCAATGGTACACCATTCAAGTGCCGACAAATCATATTTGCTCATGTCCTCCCTGATCAAAAAACGGAAAATAGTTGGCGGAGCACAAAGCGAGGTTACCTGGTATTTTGAAAGCACTTCCAGAATATCGGAAGGCGTGAATTTTTCATGATCGTAAACAAAAACTGATGCGCCAACCAGCCACTGTCCGTACAGTTTTCCCCAAACCGCTTTTAACCAGCCGGTGTCGGCAATGGTTAGGTGTAAACTGTCGTGATGCAGGTTTTGCCAGTATTTAGCCGTAACAATGTGTGCCAACGGATAAGCGCTGTTCAGCACCACCATTTTCGGGTCGCCGGTAGTTCCCGATGTAAAACTTACGATTATCGGATCGTCATTTTTTGTAGGCTTCTCAGGACGTTGGAAGGGCTCTGCGTTTTCAATCCCTTTATGAAAATCTTCCCAACCTTCGGGAATTATCGATCCGATTGAAACCAGCTTTTCAACGGATGGCGATTCGGGCAAAGCATCATTTACGTGCGTGGTAATTAGTTCGTCACCATCGCAAATAATGGCTTTTATGGTAGCGGCATTGTTGCGGTAAACAATGTCCTTTTTAGTTAACAAGTGTGTGGCCGGAATAATAACCGCACCAATTTTATGCAATGCAATAATGGTAAACCAAAATTCGGCACGGCGTTTTAAAATGGCCATCACCATGTCGCCTTTTCCAATTCCCAGCGACGAAAAATAACCGGCAGTACGGTCGGTAATTTCCTTTAGTTCGCCAAAAGTGAATGAACGGCTTTCGCCTTTATCGTTTGTCCAGAGCAAAGCCCTTTTGTTCGGTTCTTTCGCGGCCCAACCGTCTACAACGTCGTAGGCAAAGTTGAAATCCTCCGGAACGTTTAACTCGTAATTGGCTTTAAAATCCTCAAAATCGGTAAAAGCAGTTTGTTTTAAGTATTTTTCAATCATGTAGCATCAAAGTTTTTATTATAGAATAAGGGCCAGAAATTTTACTGGTTTTCCCTCCAATGCTTTCATTCCGTGCGGAAGTGTGGCATCAAAATAAAGGCTGTCTCCTTCGTTTAATATTAATTCGTGTCCTCCGACACTCAGCAGCATTTTGCCTTCCAAAACATAGTTCATTTCCTGTCCGTTGTGACTATTCAGATGAATTGGTTTTTCATCAGCATCCGGCTCAATGGTTACAATAAACGGATCGGCTTTCCGTCCGGTAAACCCTGATGCCAGCGCCTGGTATTTATACGCCCGGGTACGTTCCATGGCAGTTCCCTGCCCCGCCCGGGTAAGATAAAACGATTTCATGTGAGGCTCATCGCCAAAAAGCAATGCCGTTAACCCAATATTATATTTTTTCGATATGTTTTCGAGAACTCCAATTGGAATATCCGTTTTTCCGCTTTCGTAATCCTCGTATTCTTCGGCAGATACTCTGCAACAGGTTGCTATTTCGTCAACAGAAAGATTAAGCATATCGCGTAAACCTCTTAGCCTCATGGCTATCTCTTTAATTTGTCCGTTCATATTGTTTAGTTTCTATTGCTTAGTTAACGACAAAGTTATTGCTTTTTGCGTCAGATTGTTCACTTTTTCGAACTCCCGACACAATTAGTCGTAAATTTTAATCTATAGAAACGGATGAACCGCAAAATTAACTAGAGGTTCTCGAAGAAATACTGACTTACCTTTTCCATCAGGTGTATGCGGTCTTTTCCACGCACATTATGCGGATGAATCGGGTAAGCAAAAAAGTCAACCTGCTTGTTTTGTTTCACACATTCGCGCAAGAATTTCATGCTGTGTTGCATTACCACGGTTTCGTCCTGCACGCCGTGAATCAGCATCAGTTTGCCTTCCAGGTTCTCCACGTAATTGGTCATGTTGGAATTTTTGTAACCTTCCGGATTTTCCTGCGGCATATCCATGTAGCGCTCACCGTACATAATTTCGTACATGCTCCAGTCAACGACAGGACCACCGGCAACTGCTACTTTAAAAATCTCAGGATGTTTCAGTTTTAAGTTCAGGGTCATGAAACCGCCGTAGCTCCATCCGTGAACGCCAACCCGGTCGGCATCAACATAAGGCAACGAAAGCAGGTATTCTATTCCCTGCATCTGGTCTTCGGTTTCCAGCACACCCAAATTCCGGTGTATAGAAGTTTCAAAAGCACGGCCACGATTCGATGTTCCGCGGTTATCGAGCGTAAAAGCAATATATCCTTGCGACGCCATATAATATTGCCACCAACGTGCCTGGTTGTGCCAGTTTTTGCTTACCAGTTGCGAGTGCGGACCGCCATAAACGTATACTACCACCGGGTATTTTTTAGCCGGATCGAAATCAACAGGCAAAATCAATCGTCCGTGCAAATCATATTTTCCGTCTTTGGTTTTTAAGGTTACCAGTTTGTTTTCGCCCAGTTGGTAATCTTTTAGCGGATCTTCCGACTCGAATATCGTTCGTTTATCTTTTCCGTTTGCAGAGATCAGATCAACTTTACCTGCAACTTCTTTAGCCGACCAACTATCAAGTAAATAAGTCGCATCAGGGCTTAAAGTTCCGTCATGAACTCCGGTTTCTGTTGAAAGTCGTTCTGTTTTACCCGATTTTACATCCACTTTATAAATGTTGTTCTGCAGCGGATCATCGATGGTAGCCTCAATAAACAACGATTTTTCGTTGGCATCGAAACCAAGCATTTTTGTTACTTCCCAATCCCCTTTTGTAATCTGCTTCACCAGTTCACCATCGGTGTTGTATTTGTACACCTGAAACCATCCATCCCGGCGGCTCAGGTAATAAAATTCGTTGGCATTCACTTTTGAAAACTGAATAGGATAAAGCGGTTCCACATACGTTTCAGAAGTTTCTTCAAACAATGTTTTTACTTTTTCGCCCGTTGCCACATCGTAACAATTCAGCTGCATGTGGTTTTGTTCTCGGTTCAGTTCTGCCATGTAAATGGTTTTCTCATCGGGCGACCAGGCCACATTGGTAAGAAAATGATCCAATGGCTCACCTGTTTTCAGGAAAGTTGTTTTCCCTGTTTCGATATTGTAAACGCCCAGCGTTACATGGTGACTTGCCATTCCGGCCATCGGGTATTTTACCGGGGTGTATTCGGCTTCACGGGCCATAAAATCCACCAGCGGATAATCTTTTACCATACTTTCATCTTTACGGTAGAAAGCCACAAAAATTCCTTCGGGCGAATTAAAAATACCACCGAATATGCCAAATTCGTTTCGGTGCACGGTTTGTCCGTTTACAATTCCGTTGCCACCATCGCTGGTAATTTGTTTTGTTGTTCCATCAGCAAATGCAACAAATAAATCATCTTCCTGCGTGAAAGCCACAAATTGTCCTTCTTCAGAGAAATTAGCATTCTCTGCTCCATTCGGAAGTTCAATCTGAAATATGACTTGCTTTTTATGAATGTCGACCAACCAATATTTATTCGCATCCGAAACCAAAAGCTTTCCTTCTTTAGTCCAGCTATGTGATGGAAGCCACTTGAATGTTACGCCGGTTAAAGTATCTAACTCACCAAGTGTAACAATGGTAGTTTTTTCTCCTGTTTTTGCCGACTCAGCAACGATAGATTTATCTTCAACAAAAGAAAAATGTTCATCATCCATCCATTGCAAACCCGTCATCGATTCGGGATACAAATACGAATATCGCCCGTAAACAGCATCTTCCAGGCTCATTTGTTTGGTTTGGGCAAAAGCAAAAGTTTGAACAAAAAGGAAAAGAATGAATATAATTCGACGCATTATTTCGGTTTTAAAAATTGAAGCCCGAAAGTAGCAAAAGTTCTGCTTAACCTGCCATGAGAAAATTCAGGGATTTGGGTTCTTGCACTATTTAAAAAACCTTCAAGGTATAAACGACCTTGAAGGTTTAGAATGACAACTCAAAATTTTATTTATATCATTCGAATACAAAAGCCCCATCAAATTCTTCGAGGTATGTTTCAAAGTTTAACACACTCTCATCGGTCATCAGAAAATAAAGGCAAATACAAAGTCCGTCTTTGCCTATTGCTAAACCTTTTCCTCTCGTAAATTTATCTTTAAAAACATTGCCTCTGAAGTTCAGGGGATAGCTGGCCATTGCCCCTGCGTTAAACATCTCACTTGCCTTTTCGGGAGGATACATTTCTATCATCGAATACAATTCAAGCACATCCAACTCTGAAGCACCACTAAAAGGTTTTCCATACCTAAAATCGTGTTTAATCCGTCCGAAAAAGAGATGCTTAAAAGCCACCTCCTGCAAACTATCTTTTGCAAGATGTCCAAAACCACCACCACTGTTACCTGGAGGAATACTTGCCAAAATAATGCATTCACTGTCACAGTGTTCAAGTACCGCTGTAACCAGTCCAAAATACGCATTGAAAAAAGTGTTTCCATGAGCCGGCTTTACACCATATTGTTGTACAATATCAGGATTGGGTGATTTCTCGTTTACCGCTGCCGGGGATATTAATTCTGAATTTTCGGAAGATTGGAAAGAAGTTGGGACATTTAGTAAAATTCCTACCCTTTTTACAGCGTCTTCCAAAGCAGTTTGCGCCGATATTATTTGAAGTCCAGAAAACAAGAAAATGAGTACTAGAACGATATGTTTCATAAATAATTTGCTTTTATCATTATTTCTCTTCTGCCACAAACTCCAGATTATCTACAGTTTTTGCCAAACGAACGAACTCGCTGCGATAACCTTCGGAATCAGCTCCTTTTGCACTTTCTGCAAGGTTGATTACTGAATTTATGGTAGTATTTCCCATAAACTCAGATTTTCGCAATAACATTCCAAATGAGGCAACCGCGGCCGAAAATCGAAAATCATCAGAAGTTTCGGTATCCAAACTATTCTGCACCGGTAACTCCAACAACTTGCTTTTGTGTTCGTCTGGTTTTTTGTAACGTAATTTTATCGTCAGCAATTCATTCCCGGTTTTTCCTGAAATAGTTTTGTTTGTTTGATACTTCAACGGATCGACAGCAGGAGCATCACTGCCGGCTCCAGTCGGAACAATCTCGTAAAGCGCAGTTACTGTATGCCCTGCTCCAATTTCGCCGGCATCTTTTTTATCATCGTTAAAATCCTCATCGTTCAGTAAACGGTTTTCGTACCCCACCAAACGATAAGCTTTTACCTGTTTTGGGTTAAATTCCAACTGAAATTTTACGTCTTTTGCAACGGTAAAAAGCGTGCCCCCAAATTCGCTTACAAATACTTTTCGAGCTTCCTGAATATTGTCGATATATGAGTAATTTCCGTTTCCTTTATCGGCAATTGTTTCCATTTTATCGTCTTTAATATTGCCTGTACCAAAACCCAAAACAGAGATAAACACCCCATTATTGCGCTTCTGTTCTACCAGACGTTCCATCTCGGAAGTGCCAGATACGCCCACGTTAAAATCGCCGTCGGTAGCCAGAATAATCCGGTTGTTTCCACCTTCAATATAATTCTCTTCTGCAATTTTGTAGGCCAGTTTTATACCTGCTCCTCCGGCTGTTGAACCACCTGCATTCAATTTCCCGAGGGCATCCAGAATTTTTGTCTTTTTATTGCCGGGCGTAGACCCCAACACTTTTCCGGCAGCACCTGCGTAAACTACAATCGCCACCCGGTCGTTGGGGCGAAGTTCGTTCACCAACATTTTAAAAGCACGTTTTAATAAAGGTAACTTATCAGGCGAACTCATTGAACCTGAAACATCGAGTAAAAATACCAAGTTGGATGCCGGCAATTCAGTTTTGTCGATACTCTTTCCTTTTAAACCAATATGCATCAGGTAATTTTCATTGTTCCACGGACAAGCTGCAATTTCAGTTGTTACACTAAACGGATGTTCGCTTTGCGGTTCTGGATACTCGTACGAAAAATAGTTGATCATTTCTTCAATACGAACGGCATCAGTTGGCGGTAACTCTCCTGCATTTAAATAGCGGCGAACATTGGAATACGAAGCATTATCAACATCAATTGAAAAAGTCGACAGCGGATTGACACTTACATTTTTGAATCCGTTTTCATGAATGGCGGAATAATTTTCAGTATTCCAGTCAAAATTATCATTTACCACCATGTAAGAAGTACGGGCAGCTTTTGCCTTCGAAATTGAACCGGTAAGAAATCTCTTTTTTTGCGTACCGTAACCAATCACTACTACTTCTTCACAAGCAATCTGGTTGTTAGTCATCTTTACATTTACTGTATCCTGCTTGCCGATTTGTACTTTCTCGGTTTCCATTCCAATAAACGAAAAGATTAACCTTTTATCCTTATGATTAACTCCGATGCTGTAATAGCCACTCGGATCGGTAATTGTTCCCCGCGATGTATTTTCTACCATTACGGTAACTCCCGGAAGCGGTGATCCGGTTTCGTCGCTAACTGTTCCGGAAATAATTCGTTGTTCTGTTGCCAATCCTATACCTGAAAATAACAGAAGAAAGGCCAGTGAGATAATAAATTGTTTCATAATCTGAAGTTTTAAAATTTTGATTTCACTAACAGGATGCAACAGCGTTTCTTATTCCATAAATAATTTTTAATAAAATTGAATTATCTTACTTTTAGGGCTGATAAAGAAAATTCCCGAAGTTGACTATCCCCTTGGCAGAGCTAATGGGTATTTCGCCAACCTTATTTCAGCTAAATAGCAGAGAATCGAATTTTCTTTATTTCACCCCTCTTTCATCCGTCAGTTGACGGATAAAATCTCCCCTCAACGGGGGAGAAAAAGCGGAACCCCGTGGCAAAGCCAGGGGGAATTATTAGATTGAAAACCAAAATGCGGCTTACCCTATTTCAAAAAAATATGAAGAAACTGAGCGACGAAGAGTTGCTCGAACTGTTTCAGGAAAAACTTGAAACGGAATATCTGGGTGAGCTGTACTCTCGTTATATGCATTTGGTTTACGGGGTGTGCTTGAAGTACTATAAAGATGTGGAACGGGCAAAAGATGCTGTGATTGAAATTTATGAAAAGCTGCAAACCGATCTTCCCTATCAGCAGGTAAAAAACTTTAAAAGTTGGCTATACGTAGTTACCAAAAACCATTGTTTAATGGAATTACGTAAAAACAAGTCGCGAAAAATTGTTTTAACCTCAAACGACGAAGAGTTGTCGGTTTTTATGGAAAATGAAGCGGAATTGCATCCTATTGACAGAGAAGATAACAGCAAGGCGACAGCAAAAGCGCTGGAAGATTGTATAGAGCGGTTGAAGGCAGAACAGAGACAAAGTATCCGGTTGTTTTATTTTGAAAATAAAAGTTACCGTGAAATAGCCGACGAGTTAAAAGCCGAGATAAAAAAAATTAAGAGTTTGATTCAGAATGGTAAACGCAACCTGAAAATTTGTCTGGAAACAAAAAATGAGCAGTAAAAAAAATCATATCGATAAAGAATTATTCAGGCGGTATCTGGCCAATGAGATGACAGATGCAGAACGGAATGCTTTTGAAAAAGAGCTACAAAAACATCCGTTTGAAGCAGATGCTATGGATGGTTATGAAAGTGTTTCTGCTTCGAAATTCGAGTACGATTTGAATGATCTGTCCCAAAAAATCGCCAATAAAAAACGAAAAAATGGTATACCCTATTTGGCCGCTGCTGCAACTATTCTGTTACTCATAACTTCGGGAATTATTTGGATGCAACTCAATAAAAACCATCCAATTGATAAAGTAAGTGAGGTAAAAACGGAGAAGGTGGAAGAAGAGTATTCTGAACCAGAGGAAAAAATAGTGTCTCAAGACGAGCCAGAAGTTGATACTAAAGTTGAAGTTACGAAACAAACAGAGGCAACAGCAGATTCAAGAATACAACAACCAGCGGAAGAGCAAGATATTGTAACAGAAGAGCCCCCGACAATAATTACCGAAGAAGAATTTATAGTTGATGATCTTGCCGAAAATGAAGACATTGCAGAAATTACACCGATAGAAAAGGCAGAAGAGGAATTGAAGCAAAACACAGAATTAAAACTTATTGAGAAACAAAAAGAAATTGAATTAGCAGAAACTCAGCCTGCACCTAAACTACTTTCAAAAAGTGCCACAACAAAAGACAATATCATCCGTGGACAGATTCTATCCGACAGCGACGGACTGCCACTTCCGGGTGTAACCGTTGTTGAAAAGGGAACAAGCAATGGTACTATAACGGATATTGAAGGTAATTTCCAAATGGAACTTGAAAACGACAGTAACCCAATTGTAGCCAGTTTTATTGGAATGGAATCGACAGAATTTCATCCACAGAAAGACTCCGACAATATCATATCGCTAACCGATGACGTGGTGGGTTTAAGTGAAGTTGTTGTGATTGGATATGGAACCCAGAAAAAAGAAAGTGTAACCGGCTCTACCACTATCGTTAATGATGAATCTTTAAACTCGGCTGCCACTCCGGTAGACGGAATAAGTGAATACAAAGTTTATCTGAAAGAAAAGGCTGTTCTGCCGGCGGATTTTGAAACGGACAAAGTGGTTGTGAAACTCCGCCTCTCCCTTGACAGTTCTGGCGAAATTCAGGATATTGTAAACCTGAATGATGCCGATGAAAAGTTCTTTGAGTTGGCAAAGGAAATTGTACTTAACGGATCGAAATGGACACCGGCAATCAGGAATAACCGCAAGGTGGACTCAAAAGTGACATTACGGGTGGTTTTCAAAAAGAACAACGATTAACTTTCACCGCTTGAATGATCGCTGATAATCACCCACTCCCCATCTATCTTTTGAATAACCAGTGTAAAATGGCCTGCCAAATCGCCAATTTCACGCGTCAACTCAAAGCGTCCGATTAGAAAAACCGTTTTGGTATCAATTTTACTGATATCTAGAATTTTGAATTCAAGGTGTCCCATTGCAGTTTTATCCGGGTATCCTTTTTTGTAGCTATCCAGCGTGGCCTGCCAACCGTATGTTGGTCCGCGCGAGCCCATAAAAACCAGCTTATCCGATTTCCAATAGGTTTCCATAAACTTTTCAAGATTGCCCTCGTTCCAGGCCTCTGCCTGCTTATCAAGCAACGACAGAATATGCTGCTTTTCGCTTTTTGTGATTTTTTCCTGAGCAAATCCGTTAATAAAAAACAACAAAAGGATTACACTGAGTATAAAAGTCCTTCTCATAAAATTGATTTTAGAATTGAGGGTTGAAAATAATGTAATTTAAAACTCGCATTCAACAATCAAAGAAAAATTTTGCAATTCGTAATTTTTAAGTCTTCTTCCCTACTATTTCTTTAGTTTTACCAAGGTCTGCATGATCTCCAACAACTTACCATAAAATATCTACAATAAGAACTCTTTATATTAATCACACTCAACAATCACATGAATTCGATTTAGGTGAATAAACTTTCATCTGGCATATACTTTGTAACTTTACGGAATAAAAGTAACAGACAAACAGTTAAAATCATTAAAAAGAAAGTCATGAAGAAAATAATTTTATCACTGGCCCTTATCGTTTTTGCGCTCGGCTCTTTTGCTCAAAATATTCAAGGTGGAATTATTACTGTTGAAGGAAAATCGTCGGTTAAATTAGCACCTGAAGACATATCGTTCACTGTAAATTTTAGCGTGAAAAGCGAAAACTACAAGGAATGTGCAGAAATGTCTGTTGAAAAAATGGACAAAGTAAAAAAACTGTTTATCAAAAACGGAATTGACCAAGAACTGATAAAAACGAACAGTTTCTCAATCCGCGAAGTACAAAAGTACGATCCTGAACTGCGGCAGTCGGTATTTGAAGGCTATGAGGCAAATATTCCGGTAACCATTCGTACCAAAAAAGATTATGAAAAGAATGATAAAATCTTTGAATTAATTAAAGATAATCTGCAGTCGAATTTCAATCTGAATTTTGCGCTGTCGGAAGAACAAATGGAAACGGTAAAAGAAAAACTCATTCAGCTGGCCGTAGAAGATGCCAAACAGAAAGCAACCGTGATTGCTAAAAGCGCCGAAGTTAAATTGGGCAAAATCAAATCGATTCAATACGGAGAGCCCAGAATGATTGGACCATACAATACAAACATGGAACTTATGCGAGCAGAATCAATGCCTGCCATGAGTGCAGCAAAAGCTGATATTACTTCAGTGCTTTCGCCCGACGAAATTGAAATGCGCACAAACATTGTAATCGCCTGGGAGATATAAAATTCTGATTTGTAAGCCATAAAAAAAGGCTGTCCAAAATAAGTATTGGACAGCCTTTATATTTATAAGAGTTATTGCTTATTTAACGTCAAAACGATCGGCATTCATCACTTTATTCCAGGCTTTTACAAAGTCGTTTACAAATTTCTCTTTGCTATGGTCTTGTGCATAAACCTCGACATACGCGCGCAAAACAGCGTTCGATCCAAATACCAGATCAATACGTGTTGCCGTCCATTTCACTTCACCGGTTTTCCGGTTACGAATATTGTAATGTCCTTTTTCGGTGGGTTCCCACACGTAAGCCATATCGGTAAGGTTTACAAAAAAATCGTTGCTCAAAGTACCAACGTTATCAGTAAACACACCGTGTTTCGTTCCTGCATAGTTTGTTCCCATCATGCGCATTCCGCCAATCAGCACCGTCATTTCGTGAGCTGTTAATCCCATCAGCTGGGCACGATCTAGCAGCAATTCTTCCGGACTAACCACGTAATCCTTTTTCAGCCAGTTCCGAAAACCATCGGCCAACGGTTCAAGTGGCGCAAACGACTCGGCATCAGTTATTTCATCGGTGGCATCTCCACGTCCGGGCAGAAACGGAACAGAAACATTCATGCCTGCTTTTTTAGCGGCTTGCTCTACCCCAACATTTCCGGCCAATACAATTACATCGGCTACGCTAATTCCAAATTCAGCAGCAATTGGTTCGAGTACTGCTAAAACCGTCGCCAAACGTTCCGGCTCATTTCCTTCCCAGTCTTTTTGTGGAGCCAGACGAATACGGGCACCATTGGCACCACCGCGCATATCCGAGCCACGGAAAGTTCTTGCGCTATCCCATGCTGTAGCAACCATGTCTGAAATACTTAGTCCCGAAGCAGCAATTTTTGCTTTTACCGAATCTACATCATAATCCGATTTTCCTGCCGGAACAGGGTCTTGCCAGATCAGATCTTCGTCGGGAACATCCGGCCCGAAATAACGTGCTTTTGGTCCCATATCACGGTGCGTTAGTTTAAACCAGGCGCGGGCAAAAGCATCGGAGAAAGCGTCGAAATCATTCATAAACTTCTCCGAGATTTTTCGGTACTCCGGATCCATTTTTAAGGCCATATCCGCATCGGTCATCATCGGGCTGGTACGGATTGAAAAATCCTCTACATCTGCAGGTTTATCTTCTTCTGCAATACTCACAGGCTCCCATTGCTGAGCACCGGCCGGGCTTTTACGCAATTCCCATTCGTGGTTAAACAGCATTTTAAAATAGCCGTTGTCCCATTTTGTTGGCTCTGTTGTCCAGGCACCTTCCAAACCACTGGTAACCGTGTATCTTCCTTTTCCGGTTTTATGCGGATTCTTCCAACCCAAACCTTGCTCATCCACATCGGCCGACTCAGGGTCGGGTCCCAAGGCCTCTGCATCGCCGTTACCGTGAGTCTTTCCTACGGTATGTCCACCGGCAGTCAGCGCCACTGTTTCCTCATCGTTCATGGCCATTCGACGGAAAGTTTCGCGCATTTGCTGCGCCGTTTTTAGGGGATCGGGGTTTCCGTTTACTCCTTCCGGGTTTACATAGATTAATCCCATTTGAACAGCAGCCAATGGATTTTCCATTGTTTCGGGCTTTGTTACATCATCATAACGTTCGTCACTTGGTGCAAGCCACTCCTTTTCGGCTCCCCAGTAAGTATCTTTCTCCGGATGCCAGATATCTTCGCGCCCAAAGCCAAAACCAAAGGTTTTTAATCCCATACTTTCGTAGGCGATGTTACCGGCCAAAATGATCAAATCGGCCCAACTCACCTTATTTCCGTATTTCTTTTTAATGGGCCAAAGTAGCCGGCGCGCTTTATCCAGACTCACATTATCGGGCCACGAGTTTAGTGGTGCAAAACGTTGGTTTCCGGTTCCGCCGCCACCACGGCCATCGGCAATTCGATACGAACCGGCAGCGTGCCAGGCCATTCTAATCATCAATCCTCCGTAATGCCCCCAGTCGGCCGGCCACCATTCCTGGCTATCGGTCATTAAATCGTGAAGATCCTTTTTCAGTGCTTCTACATCGAGCTTTTTCAGCTCTTCCCGGTAACAAAAATCTTTTCCTAAAGGATTTGTTTTAGTGTCATGCTGATGCAAAATGTCGAGATTTAATGCATTGGGCCACCATGCCATAACCGATGATCCGGCAACGGTATTTCCACCATGCATTACAGGACATTTGCCTTGTTTTGAATGATTGTTTTCCATATACTAAGTTTTAAGTGATAATTTATATAACTATCTTAATAAGATACGAAAAACAGCGCGACTAAAAAATGATTAAATCTTTAATTAACAAGCTTTTAAATATTTATTTTTAATGACTAATAGATTCTATCTATGTGATTTATAATTCAAGCAAACATAATCAGAATGACTTTTTTAACTGATGATTAAATCTTCACATATTAACGATTGAACTTTCATGCAGTGTTGGGGTTCTGTTACTTTTACCGCAAATTCTAGAAACATGGCAATTACAGTTCATCCCGAGGCGAAAGCCTTGATTTTTGATTTAGACGGAACCCTGTCGAACTCGCTTCCGGTGCATTTGGAAACCTGGAAAATAGTGGCGAAAAAATATAATTTTGATTTTGACCCGAATATTATTCATGAAATGACAGGCCGCCCGACCATTGAATTTGCCAAACGAATTATTGAGCAGTACAATGTTAATGAACAGCCCGAAATACTGGTTCGCCTGAAACAACAATCCTTTTGGGACTCGGCACATTTGCTTGAACCAATTGAAGAGGTGATTTCTATTGTAAAAAATTACCACGGGAAACTGCCCATGTCGGTAGGAACCGGTGCAAGCGGAAAAAGTGCCGAAGTGCAGTTAAAAGAACTGGGTATTCGCGAATATTTCGATTTTGTAGTTTCGGCTGACGATGTGCAGAAACACAAACCTCACCCTGAGACCTTTGTAAAATGTGCCGAATTGATGGGTGTTGAACCACAATTTTGCCAGGTTTTCGAAGACGGAGATTTGGGAATTTCTGCTGCCAATGAAGCTGGAATGTTTGTTACCGATGTGCGTGAACATATTGTTTATGGCGACTGGGCAATGACTGAAAACAAGTAATCAGGGAATATGGCACATTTTTTACTGGCCCTGAAGACTGTTGCGCCGCTGTTTCTTGTCATTTTTACCGGAACACTTTTTTCGCGTACAAAAGCGGCTCACGGGCCGTGGGTTGATGTGCTAAACAAATATGCGCTGTGGATCGGATTCCCGGCACTGGTTGTTGCATCGCTTATGCACCTCGACCCGCAAGGCGAATCCTATACAAAGCTCATTCTTATTAACTCGGTATATATTGCGACGTGCATGTTACTGGCCTTCCCCATCGCGCGGATTTTTAAATTTTCAAAGCGCTTACGTAGTTCGCTATTCCTTATCCTATCGTTTGGGAACGTGGCTTACCTCGGCATCCCGGTTCTTCGCAGCAGCTTTGGCGACGATATTTTGCCGGTAGCAGCCGTATTATCTGCAGTATATGTTTTCTGGCTGCTTACGCTTGGTGTAATTCTTATCGAATCTACAGGAGAAGAATCAATTCGGCCGAAGAAATTAATGTTGAGTCTGGTCAAAAACCCACTGCTGATCTCCGTTTTTGTGGGTGTAACGATCGTACTGTTTCAAATAAAAGTACCGACGTTTATCGATAAAACTGTCAGCCTTTTTGCCGAATCGGTAACAGCTATCGTACTATTCTCTCTGGGGATATTCCTGGGGCAAAATAAAATTGGGGTTCCCCGCGAATGGATCCGGGTTTTCGGTTTTGTTATTGTTACCATGATCATTCTTCCTTTGCTGCTCCAATTTAGCATCCGAACTGCCGGTTTAAACGATCTTCAGTTTAAAGCCACTATTCTCGATTCGGCAATGCCACTAGGACTAACGCCTTATGCGCTGGCCGTTCAGTATAAACTGGAAACAAAACTGGTAGCACGAATTGTGGTGCTGGGCACACTGCTTTCGGTAATTATTATTCCGCTGTGGATAGCCTTCCTTGGATAAGAAATAATTTCTCGCAGATTTCGCTGATGCCACAGATTTCTTCCGGATTAAAATTTCTTATCTGCGTAAATCCGCTAAATCTGCGTGCAATTATATTTCAGGATTAAAGTCTAAAGCCAGCCCATCCAACTTCCCTATAAAAACAATATGACTTTCGGGTGCTTCCATAATTAAATCGCCTTCCTCCAGTTCAAATCGGCCGCCCACTCCCTGCAAAATATATTCAAAAGGCTCGTTCTGAAAACACACCACTCCTTTGCAGCGATAAATCCGGCTTTTATAAATATCGAGTGTATACTCCAGCCAGTAAATGAAATCGGCCCGTTTTAATGGCACGGAATATGAAAGTGTTTTGGTTTGCACCAGCGCATGATTGCTTTTGAATGAAAGGAAAGACCAGGCGTTAAACGTTTGTTGTTTCAGCTCGTTCAAATTCAGTTCTTTTGCTACTCCGAAACTTGTTGATTGAATTTTGGCCAGAGGAGCCAGTTTATTCATTCTTTCAGTAAGTTCCTCCTGCTGCTTTTCATCAAGGTTTTCGGTTTTATTCAGCAAAATAAGGTCGGCAATAGTCAACTGTTTATACGCCATTTCTTCTTCCGGCAGATCATCAAAGTTCAAGGCATCAACCAAACAAATTGCACCATTGTATTCGTAGAGTTCTTTCAGGTCTTCATCAGCAAAAAAAGGTTGAATTACAGGTGCCGGATCAGCAATTCCGGTTGTTTCAATCAACAGATGATCCACATCAGGGAAACGTTCAGCCAGTTCTTTTAGCACCAGCTCGTATTCGTCAGAAATGGAGCAGCAAATACAGCCCTGTTTTAATTCAAACATCTGGCTGGCCTCAACACCTTTTATCAGTTTGGTATCGATTGGAACAGCACCAAATTCATTTTCTACCAAAGCAAACTGCGTGTCGGGATTTGATTTCAGCAGAAAGTTGATAAAAGTAGTCTTCCCGGCCCCAAGAAAGCCGGTGATTATGGTTACTGGTATTTTATTATTGTGCTCCAATCTATTTTTATAATTTGACGATATTCACCCCTCGTCCGTCAATTGACGGACACTCCCCTCAACGAGGGGAGATTGTTCTTTTTCCAAAACTGCTCCTCACTTGCGACTTGAAGCTTGTAGCTTGGAACTACAATACCCCAAACAAATTCAAAATCACAATCAGCATGGCCAGAATCAGTACGTAACGCACGTATTTTGCACCTCCTTTTACCGTAAAGTTAGCGCCCAGCCATGCCCCGAACATATTGCCGGCAGCCAGTATTAAACCCGCAACAATATCAACTTGTTTATTGTAAATAAATATCCCGAGGGAAAATACAGTGTAAATTAAAACAATAAAAACCTTTATGGCATTGGCGCGCACCAGGTTATGTCCACAGCCCAAAACCAAACCGGCCAGCAGAAAAAATCCTACCCCCATTTGAATAAATCCACCGAATAAACCGATTGCAAAAAAAATGATGTATTGCAGCGGCGATGGTTTGGGATTAACCTTCCCGATCTGATCGGTAATCCATACTTCAGGTTTTAACACCACCAGCAACAACAAAACCACCATTAGTCCGGCGATGATATTTTTTAAAAGCTTGGGATCAATTTCAACGGCAAACAATGCCCCGATTATAGACCCGACAATGGCAGGAATTGCCAGCCGGTAGTCCTTGGTAAAATCAAGTACACGTTTTTGTTTGAAGGTTTTTACGGCAATAATATTCTGAAGTAAAATGGCAATTCGGTTGGTGCCATTGGCAATATTGGCCGGCAGCCCGATAAACATCAGCAAAGGGATAGTTAACATAGAACCGCCCCCTGCAGTGGTGTTAATAAATCCGGCGGCAATTCCGGTTCCGATAAGTGCCAGTATCATGTACCATTCCATATTCAGATCTTTAAGTTTCGAGCCGAGAGTTCCGAGTTCCGAGTATCAAGGATATAACTTAACAACTAATCAGTTTAACAATTGGTTTTAAATTCACGCTCCTTCCACCTGTTGGCGTTCAGCATATTTTTTACCACAGAGTTTCACCGAGAAGTCACAGAGTTTCACTGAGCACGAAATTCGATTTCAATTTTACAGTTCGGCAATTTAACAATTTCATTTTCGTAAAGCTACAATGCACTTTTGTTTTTCTTACCCCATTACTCACAACTTAACCAATTCACCCCTTTAAAAAGAAAAAAGCCCGAAAATAATTCCGGACTTTTATATGCTGTAACTTGTAAGTTCAATACTAGTAAGCAAACAACGGGAAGTCTTTCATTAACTGGTGAACTTTTTCGCCAACTGCTTTAATGTATGCCTCGTCGTGAATGTTTGCAATCGAGTCGTCGATCAGTTGAACGATCTCAGGCATCAGATCTTCTTTTACACCACGGGTTGTAATAGCCGGTGTACCTACACGCAAACCTGAAGTCTGGAAAGGAGAACGGCTATCGAAAGGCACCATATTTTTGTTAATGGTTATTTCCGCATTTACAATGGTGTTTTCTACCATTTTACCGGTGATTTCAGGGTATTTTGTACGCAGGTCGATCAACATTGAGTGGTTGTCAGTACCGCCCGAAATTACTTTGTAACCCAAATCAACAAAAGCCTGTGCCATAACAGCAGCATTCTTTTTCACTTGTGCCTGGTATTCTTTGTATTCCGGTTCCAGTGCCTCGCCAAATGCAACAGCTTTTGCAGCAATTACGTGCTCAAGCGGTCCACCTTGCTGACCAGGGAAAACAGCCGAATCAAGCAATGAAGACATGGTACGAACCACACCTTTTGGAGTTGTAATACCCCAAGGGTTTTCAAAATCTTCACCCATCAGGATGATACCACCGCGAGGCCCGCGTAGTGTTTTATGTGTTGTAGATGTTACAACGTGGGCATATTTTACAGGATTATCAAGCAAACCGGCTGCAATTAAACCTGCAGGGTGAGCCATATCGACCATAAACAATGCACCTACCTTATCAGCAATTTCGCGCATGCGTTTGTAGTCCCACTCGCGGCTGTATGCCGATGCACCACCGATGATCAACTTTGGTTTATGCTCGATGGCCAGCGCTTCCATCTCATCGTAATCAACACGTCCGGTATCTTCTTTTACCTTATAGGCTACCGGATTGTATAGAATACCCGATGAGTTTACATGCGAACCATGCGAAAGGTGACCACCATGCGAAAGGTCAAGTCCGAGGAAAGTATCACCCGGCTTCAAAATAACACTCAACACTGCAGCATTTGCCTGTGCGCCCGAGTGTGGCTGAACATTGGCCCATGCAGCGCCGTACAATTCTTTAATACGGTCGATGGCCAGTTGCTCGGTCATGTCAACAAACTGACAACCACCATAATATCTTTTTCCCGGATAACCTTCAGCGTACTTGTTGGTCATTACCGAACCCATTGCCTCCATAACCTGCTCACTTACAAAGTTCTCTGAAGCAATCAGTTCAATTCCGCCCAACTGACGTTCGTGTTCCTTCCTGATAATATCAAAAACCAAAGTATCTCTCTTCATCTTGTAACTGAATTAATTTAATGAAAGCGCAAAGTTAATACATTTTAATTCAGCCTTTTGATGATAGCGGATAGAATTTGGGAGATTTTTTGAACAATTAATGTGTATAGTGTCGCAATGTATTTCTTAGGAAATTTCAATACCTGAAATTATTATTAAGGTCAACAGGCTAAAACACGCCAATCCGATTATTGCTGCTTTTGTAAAATCAGCTGGGCGGACAACACGTTTTTTCTTTTCAATATTTTTTCGGAATGCAAACACAACGATAAAAGGGATGGCAGCAACAAAACCATAACCATAAAAGGTTGTTGGATGATACAGCTGCTCCATGGCGTTTCTAATCAGTCCAAAAAAAACATAGTCCATTGCAATGGCTAAAACAATAAATACCAAACTATTGTATACTGCCCCTATAATGATTTTCTTCCGTGGAAAAGTGCGAATACACAAATAGGTAGAAATGATCCATATTACAGGAGAAACGGTTAACATTAAGGTTATTCCAAGCGTTGGATTAACACTCCACGGAAACCATAACAGCAGGTTCGACATCCAGTAAACTGCAAATCCTACTACTAAATTATACAAAAACCATTTCGCCATATTGTTATTCTATTTTATAAAATTCATTACTTTTTTAATGTTGTTGCGCTTACCCGCTGGCTCTGTACCGGAACCGCGACCAGTAGTTGCCAACAAAAAACCTTGTACCTTTTTTCGCCCGTTAGCTGAGGTACTTTGACAAAATCGCGACAACGTTAGAACCACGAAAGCCGCCCTGCACTATATTTTTTGTTATGCATCGTTTTTTAATTTTACCACAACTAATGAAATCTTTTAAAAATTCTTTTTGTGTTTACATCAACGAATTGTCGGCGATTGGGTGAAAACAAAAATAACTCAGGTCTGTTTTGGCACTCATTTTTAGCATCAAATACATAATTCTCGAATTTTATGGAGTCGTTGATGATTTTATATTCTCCAATAAAGTCGTGAATTACTTCACCTCCTTTTGCTGATTCTTGGTATTTGAATATCCCATTAATCAGTCGCAATTCGACAAAACCATTTTCGTAGGTCGTATAATATTTCTCTCCAAATGAATTATTGTAAGTTGAAGAAAGGCTTTTAACCTTATTCTTTCCGGGTTTCCTAATCGAATAAATAAGTTTTAATTCATTTCCAATTTCCATCTTATCATCTTTTGTTCCGAGTTTTTTAAAGTCGACGTAATAGCTATCGCCTACCGAATAAACATATTTTATTTTCCGACTGTAACTTTGTACTTGTTCATTTGGAAATACCTCAATTACTTTTCCCGAAATCTCACCGGTTTTTCCCATTAAAAACGTTTGTGTCTTAAACCCGGTCCAACCTGTGTATGCCAATATCGAACCCATTATAACTCCTAAACCTAAAAGATTAATATTTCCTTTTCTCATCTGTTTTCTAACTGTTTGTAACGATTAGTGCATAGTTTTTTATTTCGATGGCGGCGGCGGTGGTGGTGGAGG
>NZ_JBFHGM010000008.1:0-43726 GCF_041583095.1 Draconibacterium sp. | reverse complement strand
TGTGGCGATCAGCCGGAAACGCGTCCGCAAAGTCGAGGTTTTGATGAAACCTGTGGACTGATGTATTCAAACGACATGTGGAGTCATCATCCTGAAAGCCCGGAATACTGGGGACAGTGGCCACTTCAATTTTGGGAAAACAGCGAAGTAACCATAGAAGATGTGGATTCGGCCGACCAGAAAATGCTAACCAAATGGTATACCGAGCATGCGGTTGATTTTATTTCGAAACACAAAAACGAACCGTTTTTACTATACGTACCACATGCCATGTCGCATGTTCCGTTGTTTTGCAGTCCCGAGTTTGAAGGAATAACCGGCAAAGGATTATATGCTGATGTTTTAACGGAACTGGACTGGTCGGTTGGCCAAATAAACCAGGCGTTAAAAGACAATGGCATAGAGGAAAATACGATCGTAATTTTCTCATCGGACAACGGCCCGTGGATCGCCTATGGCAACCATGCCGGCACAACACCGTTTCGCGAGGCAAAAGGCACTACATTTGATGGCGGAACCCGCTCGGCAACCATTATTAAATATCCGGCTGAATTAAAAGGCAATCATCAGTCGACTCAGGCTTTAATGACCATCGATTTGCTGCCCACACTTTGTGAAGTGGCAAATATTCCACTTCCTGAAACAGAAATAGACGGCAAAAATGTTTGGGACATCATTTCCGGAAAACCTGATGCCACAAACCCCCACGATTATTACGCTTTTACTAACGACAAACAATTTCAGGCAGTAATGTCGGGCGACGGAAAATGGAAGTTACATCTTCCCCACTCTTACCGCACAATGACTGATATTAAAGGAAAAGATGGCATGCCCGGCAAATATGATTATTCTGCTAAAATTGAGCTTTCGCTGTTTGATATGGAGAACGATCCGTATGAAACGACAAACATAATTCTTGAGCATCCTGAAATTGCTGACGAATTATTGGGTTATGCAGAAATACATAAAAAAAAGTTCTTTAGCGAAAACTAAAGAACTATACAAATTGCGGTTAAAAAAACACAGTGCCCCTGATTAATGTTTAAAGCTTAAAAAACGATCGGGATTCGAAATATCAATTTGATTATTTAGAATTTCCGGACTGATTTCGCCTTTAACGTAAACCATGGCATTGTCTTCGCCCCCAACCAAAATCACCATTTCTTTAATTACCGATTCATCCATCCGTCCGAAAATGGTTACATTATGGTCTTCCTCACGTACAACCATTAGTTGTTCATAATTCTTTTTCTCGCTTATTTTCTTGTAAAATTCTTCGTGCAGATCAACTCGTGCGTTCAAATTATCATCTTCAACCGCAATTACTTTAACTCCATCAATACTTTTTAGTAAATCCCGCTCACTATCTTCCAAATCACCAATTCCGGCTGCAAGATGAATTACCCAGCCCGGCACCGTAACCGTGGTGACGCCGTCTTTAAAACGGTATTTGGAATAGGCTTCTGATACACCTGATTCGTAAACACACGAGGTAAGTAAAAAAAGACCCACCGATAAAATTAAAGCTATACGTTTCATCTGTTAATTGTTTTTTGTTTTCTGAATATTTGTTTCATATCTCTGTTCCTGAATAAGACGCAGAACTCAAAATATCGTTACATGAAAACTTAAAACTTTATCAATTAACGGGGAAACGTTACAATCTGAGTGGATCAGGAGTCATAAAAGTTAAGCAGTCGATTAAATTCTTCAGGAATAGCAGATTCAAAAGAAACCGTTTCGTTAGTTTCAGGATGTTTAAACTCAAGCTTCCCGGCGTGCAGAAAAAGCCGGCGTATATCGGTATCTGCCAAAACAATTTTATTTAATGTAAAATCTCCGTGATGAGTGTCGCCAATAATATCAAACCGGTTTTTGGCAAAATGTTGGCGCAACTGGTGCCAACGTCCTGTTTCAGGATTAATCTCCACCAAACTCAGCTCAATGTCTGTTTTGTCTTTCGAAGTCAATTTGGTTTGAACGGTACGCAGTGTTTTATAATGGGTTACAGCCGGTTTTTTAAACTTCGATTTCTTTTTCACCAACACTTTCGAGTCGAAGGTGCCTTCTCCGGGATTACCCTGAACAATGGCAAAGTAAGTCTTCTGCACTTCCTTCTGCTCAAACTGTTTGGTTAGAACACTGGCCACTTCTGATGAAAATGCCAAAACCATCACTCCCGATGTTTTCGAATCCAAGCGATGTACGTTGTAAATCCACTTCCCCGTTTCATCGCCAATTAATTTGGTTAAATACGGTGCATCGTTGGGCATAAAATCATTTTTATGAACCGGAAGCTCAATGGGTTTCTCAACCACAATTATCGATTCGTCTTGATATAGTACTGGAATATTCATGTTATCTATAAATGCCCAAAGGTAGTATAATTCATATTTGTTCTTTACATTTCTTAACGAGTTGCGCTAAACCACCAGGCTATCGGGTTGTTATATGTGGTATGAAAACAATTGTATTAATATTTATTCTCTGTTTAAGTTTTGGTGCTTATGCCCAAAATGCAAAACAAGACAAAGACGATAAAAAAATGGAATACAACAAATTAACCGAATTCGAGCGATACGTAATTATAGAAAAAGGTACGGAGCGCCCGTTTACCGGAAAGTATACGGATTATAAAGAAAATGGCACTTATGTATGTAAACAATGTGGAGCCGCCCTGTATAAATCGACCGATAAATTTGATTCGCACTGTGGCTGGCCAAGTTTTGATGATGAGATTGACGGTGCCGTAAACCGAACCGTTGATGCCGACGGCAGACGAACAGAAATTACCTGCGCCAACTGTGGTGGCCACCTGGGTCATGTATTTTTTGGTGAAGGTTTTACGGATAAAAATACAAGGCATTGTGTTAATTCAGTTTCGCTTGATTTTATTCCGGCAGATAAAGACACAAAAAAAGGAAAACAATAATTGTTTTCCTTTTTTTGTATTGATAGTATCAATTGACTACTCTGTCATTTCTTTTATTTTCAGTCCTTCAATAAAAAACACGCGCTCTGCTGCGGCCTGATTTTCAGCAAGAACTTCATGAGCTGCGGCTGTTTCGGCATTTTCAACTTCGCCTTCTTCTTCACCATGTTCCTTACCGGGATTGTGGGCATCTGCTTCGGTTAAAACTTCTTTCAGAATACCTGTAATCTCCAGTTCGCTTCCCATTTGCTCCTGTGTAAAAGCTCCGAGTTTTTCGCCGGCTTCTACCCTAATTGAGATATCTTCGGTACTTCCCATTAAAAAGCAGCGCTCGCCACCTTGCTGGCACACGTGAAATACCGTTCCTTTTACAACCACTTCGTTATCGGCTAGTTCAGGTGCTTTTTCGAGAAGTTCGTCAACACTTAAAACAACTGCTGATTTCTCAGCTTCAACTTTAGCCTCCTGTTTTTTTGTTTGCTGGCCACAGGCAAATAGAATTACCGCGAACAAACTAACTAATGCAATTTTTTTCATTTTTTTTTTGATGTTTTGGATTTTTTTATGTGATTAAAGATATAAAATTACAAAGATTAAAGGAACAATAAAACCGGCAACAGTTAACCACCAGCCCCAACGTCGCAAACCTCTTTTTCCTTTTAAGATAAACAGGCCTGAAACAGCTACAAACAAGAGAATAACCGCCATTGTATCGCTTATCCATTTCCAGGCCGTTCCCAGAGTTGCCCGGTGAAGTTTATTCATGCTGAACACCAACGGACGACGCTGCAGGTAACGCATTCTTCCTTCACCCGAGCCGGGAATGATAATCACTTCTCCGTTGGCAATGAATACCTTAACATCGCCGTCCCCATCAATGTAATGCTTTTTATACACCACACCGGGCTGAACGGATTCCACAATTTCTTCAATTTCATCATCGGTATAGGATTGTTGAGGCTGCAAATCGTGCGAGAAATCCGTGATTATTATTTTATAATCAGGATTAAAATCGTGCCGATGATTCAGATAGATTCCCGATACGACGTATACGATTGTCATTACAACAATGAAGTATCCAAAGTCGCGATGTAAAATGCGTAGAAGTTTCCGAAATTTCATGGATAAATTGTTTTGGGAGTAAATATATGATAAATGAGTTGATTAGCAGTTTAACAAAAAATGTTAAATATCAACATTATTAGAAAATATTGATAATCAATATAAACCGCATCATGTTTACGATTCGGGAGTTTAATTCAGGTAATTTTGTCTTTATAAGAGAAATCAAGTATTGACATGAAAAGCATATAGTTGTATATTGCATTCATCCTAGTGTACTAGGGCTCTGGTTTTATCACAACTTAATTGGGTACCTCCGGCTATTGAGCCGGAGGTTTTTCATGTCTTTTTTTAATAACTTTCTACCTGAAAGCTTTTATTTATCCATATAATAGTCGTTTAACGATACCAGGTCTTCGGAGTTACAAACCGGGCATTTTTCATTATTTTCAGAGTAATCGCTAAAACTTGCTTTACAACTGTTGCATCTGAACCAGTTTTTATCAAAATAAACATCACCACCTCTGAAAATAAGGTCTCTTCCCTCAACGAATGCAGTAGCTACTTTATTTCGGGCTTCTTCGTAAATACGGGTTAATGTCGGGCGCGAAACATCCATAAAAACGGCTGCTTCCTCCTGTGTAAGGTTTTGGTAATCCAGTAAACGGATTGCCTCGTATTCTTCGAGGTGTAAAATAACTTCATTGGTTTTACGTCCGCGAACACCATAAACCGACATACCTTTAATTACCGGAGGTACCTGGATCCTTCTGTTTCTTTTTCTTCTTGGCATATTAAATCGTGTTAAGTTTATTTAGTAAAAAGTGGTCAACTAAAACTAATGCAGCCATTGCCTCAACGATGGGAACAGCACGTGGAAGCACACAAGGATCGTGCCTTCCTTTAGGATTAATTTTTATGCTTTTTTCATCTTTGTCGAGTGTTTGTTGTTCTTTTAACAAGGTGGCGATGGGCTTAAATGCAACATTGAAATAAATGTCTTCGCCATTGGAGATACCTCCCTGTATACCACCTGAGTTATTCGTTTTTGTACGAACACCTTCGTCGGTTTTTATAAAAATGTCGTTATGTTCCGAGCCACTAAGTTTTGTTCCTTCAAATCCGGAACCATACTCAAATCCCTTTACAGCGTTAATTCCAAGCATTGCAAAGCCCATGTCGGCGTGCAGTTTGTTAAAAACGGGTTCTCCCCATCCTGCAGGCACTCCTGTCGCAACTCCGGTAATTACACCACCAACAGTATCGTGCTCGTGTCCGGCTTTTTCAATTCGGGCGATCATTTGGTCTGCGACTTCCTGATCAGGACAACGTACAATATTATTCTCGGTAGCCGAAAGATCTAATTCTTTATAATCTTTCTGCAGTTTAATTTCTCCAACCTGCGACACATAAGCCTGAATGGAAACACCTGCTTTAGCCAGGATTTGTTTGGCAATTGCACCGGCTACAACACGTGCAATGGTTTCGCGTGCCGATGATCTGCCACCTCCGCGATGATCGCGCGTACCATATTTTTTGGTGTAGGTAAAATCGGCATGCGACGGACGGAATACATCTTTAAGATCGTTGTAATCGTTCGAGTGTTGGTCTTTGTTCCAAATGGCAAATGCAATTGGCGTGCCCTGAGTTTTTCCTTCAAATACACCTGAAAGAAATTCCACCTGATCCGGCTCTTTACGTTGTGTTGTAATTTTCGACTGTCCTGGCTTTCTTCGGGCCAGGTCTTTCTGAATTAAATCTATATCGAGCTCAACCCCAGCCGGACAACCATCGATTATACCACCAATTCCTCGTCCATGAGATTCGCCAAATGAGGTTAAGCGAAATATCTTTCCAAAAGTATTCATCTGTATAATATTGTTTGCTACTTTTTGTAACAATTAGATCTTGTGTTATTCTCAACTACTAATAAAGTGGTTGATTTTCACACCATCAGCTCTATAAAGTGAGAAACCCCGTTTCCAATATCAAATGAAAACAGGGTTAAAATAATTAAATTGAACTTATTATCAAAATTTATTAGCAGCCGCAGCCACAGCCACCACTGCTTTCAGTTCCACATGAACCGTCGCCACAGCTTTCGGTAGAACATCCACCACCGCTACCACAGCCACAGCCGCCGCCTCCTGAAAGGATCTGAGCAACTTCTTCGTCTGATGCTTCGCGAACATCAACAACTTTACCTGCAAAGAATAAATCTTCGCCCGCCAATGGGTGGTTGAAGTCCATTTTTACAGTTTCGTCGTTTACATCCAAAACCAATCCATTTAAACGCTGGCCGTTACTGCTCATCATTGGTACAGTATTACCAACTTTAATCAGTTCTGCGTCGAATTCACCATTCACCAAAAACACATTTTTTGGCAGCTCAACAATTGCCTCGTTGTTTACTGCACCATATGCCTCAGTGCTCTCAATTTTAATCGTGAAAGGATCGTCTTGTTTTAAACCGATCAATTCAGATTCAAACTTTGGTAGCATCATACCTGCTCCGTAAAGGAACTCCAAAGGTTGTTCAGTTGTTGCCTGCTCAACCAGTTCTCCCTGCTCGTTGTCGATACGAAGGTCGTACGTCAACTTCACCATTTTATATTTTCCAATCTCTAACATATTCTTTAATTCTCTTGATGATCTGCAAAATAAGTTATTTTCAATTCTCTAACAAAATACTTGCAGCTCCTCTATTCAGTTTTAACATTAATTTTTACTATTCTTAAAAACCACCTCCGGTTTTATTATTGCTCTGTATATCAATAGTGCTCCAACAAGTACAAAAGGAACACTTAACCACTGCCCCATGTTCAATGCCATACCTGCTTCAAATGCTTCCTGATCTTCTTTTATGAACTCGATAAAGAAACGAGCTAAGAAAATGAGAACAAAAAATGCCCCCAGCAATAAGCCCGGACGGTTTTTGGCACTTGTTTTCCAGTATAAAAACGTTAGCACACCAAACGAAATCAGGTAAGCGAGCGCTTCATACACCTGGGTAGGATGTTTTGCGACGGTTTCGCCGTTTCTTTCGAAAATTACGCCCCATGGCAATGCTGTTTGAATTCCGTAGATCTCTGAGTTCATCAGGTTTCCTGTGCGAATAAAAGCTGCTACCAATGCTGTTGGAACCACAATGCGGTCCAATGTCCAGAGCATGGTACGTTTAGTTACCCATCTTGAATGCAGGTACATAGCAATTAAAATACCAAGCGCACCACCGTGGCTGGCCAGCCCACCGTGCCAAACCTTTATAATTTCGGCCGGATTTTGCGAGTAATAATCCCATCCGTAAAAGAAAACGTGGCCGAGACGTGCACCAACAACAGTTGCTATAATAATGTAAAAGAACAGACTGTCGATCCATTTCTGGTTTACATTTTCCGACTTTAGCATTTTTTCGCCAATGTAATAGCCAATTAAAAAACCTGAGGCAAACAATAAACCATACCAACGTATTGACAGTGGCCCCAGGCTAAAAATTTCAGGATCGACATTCCAGTGAATGAAGTTCAGTAAACTGATCATACTCATCATATAGTTTGATTATAAGTCACCACCTCTTCCGTGGCATTGTTTGTATTTTTTGCCGCTTCCGCAAGGACAAGGATCGTTACGTCCAACACGTTTCTCAACTTTAACAGGTTGTGGTTTCGCCTTTTCCGCCGTATTTGTATTGGCTCCTTCCATAGCATTTTCGGCCGTTGGAAGTTCCGATTTTTGTGTTTTATAACGACTCATATCCGTTCTGCGTCGTACTTCTGCTTCACGTACCTGTTCCGCGCTCTGAATAGGAATCTGGCCTTTCATTAAAGTTGAAACAACATCCTTATTCACTTTGGCAACCATAATCTTAAACAGGTTAAACGACTCGAACTTGTAAATTAACAATGGGTCTTTTTGCTCGTATGTGGCATTTTGCACCGATTGTTTTAAGTCGTCCATCTCACGAAGTTGTTCTTTCCACGCTTCATCAATCGTGTTCAAAACAATTTGTTTCTGGTAGGATTTTACCAACTCCTTACCTTTATTATTGTAGGCCTTTTCAAGGTTACAAATAATCTGGAATACACGTTTTCCATCGGTAATCGGAACAACAATATTTTTGTAAACCTCTTTTTTGGTTTCGTATACATTTTTAATTACGGGGTAAGCCTGTTGTGCAATCGTTTCAACTTTACGGTTGTAATTGCTGATCATTTTTTCGTAAATGCGCTGGGTAACCTCTGCAGCATTCAAACTCTTGAAATCTTCCTGATTAACCGGCGATTCCAGCGAAAGTAAACGCATCAGTTCCAGGTTAAAATCTTCAAACATATCGGAACCGTGGTACTCATTTACCAACTCTTCAACCGAGTCGTACATCATGTTCAGCACATCAACTTCCAAACGTTCGCCATATAATGCGTGACGACGTTTTTTGTAGATCACTTCACGTTGCGAATTCATCACATCATCGTATTCCAGCAAACGCTTACGAATACCGAAGTTGTTCTCCTCAACCTTTTTCTGCGCCCGTTCAATCGATTTAGAGATCATGGAGTGTTGAATAACCTCTCCGTCTTCCAAACCAAGCCTGTCCATTACTCCGGAAATACGATCGGAGCCAAACAAACGCATCAAATCATCTTCCAACGACACATAGAACTGCGAAGAACCCGGATCTCCCTGGCGCCCTGCACGTCCTCGCAACTGTCTGTCAACGCGTCGCGAATCGTGACGTTCGGTACCTATAATTGCCAAACCTCCGGCTTTTTTCACCTCTTCTGACAACTTAATATCGGTACCACGCCCCGCCATGTTGGTTGCAATTGTTACCGCTCCCGGCTGACCGGCTTCGGCAACAATATCAGCTTCACGAGCATGTAGCTTCGCGTTCAAAACGTTGTGCTTAATACCTTTAATTTTCAGCATTCGGCTGAGCAACTCCGATATTTCAACCGATGTTGTACCCACCAATACCGGACGACCTTTTTTGTTCAATTCAACAATTTCGTCGCCAACTGCATTGTATTTTTCACGCTTGGTTTTGAAAACCAAATCTTCCCTATCATCGCGAACAATCGGGCGGTTAGTAGGAATTACCACAACTTCCAATTCGTAGATATCCCAAAATTCGCCTGCTTCCGTTTCTGCAGTACCGGTCATACCGGCCAGTTTGTGGTACATCCTGAAATAGTTCTGAAGTGTGATAGTTGCAAAAGTTTGCGTTGCGGCTTCCACTTTTACCTGTTCTTTCGCTTCAATTGCCTGGTGCAAACCATCAGAATAACGACGACCTTCCATAATACGACCGGTCTGCTCGTCAACAATTTTCACCTTATTGTCCATCACCACATATTCCACATCTTTTTCAAACATGGCATATGCTTTTAACAACTGGTTGATGGTATGAACACGCTCTGATTTTATAGCGTAATCCTGCAGTAACTTATCTTTTTCAAGCTGAATGTCTTCCGGCGCTTTCTCGCTGTTTTCCAGTTCGGCCATTTTTCCTCCCATATCAGGCAGAACGAAGAATTCGGCATCTTCAAAACCAGCCGAGATCAAATCGATACCTTTATCGGTAAGCTCTACTGAATTTTGCTTCTCTTCAATAATAAAAAACAATGGATCGGTAACGATATGCATGTTTTTGCTGTTCTCCTGCATATACAGGTTTTCTGTTTTTTGCATAACAGCTTTCATGCCTTCCTCGCTCAAAAACTTAATGATGGATTTGTTTTTAGGCATCCCTTTGTGGGCACGCAACAAAAGCAAACCACCCTCTTTTTTCTCGTCGGAAGTTGCATCGGGTTTGGTAAGCAGACGTTTGGCATCGATAAAAATTTTATTTACCAATTCGCGCTGCGCCCGGTATAATTTTTCTACATAAACTTTCAGCTCTTCAAACTGCTGATTATCGCCTTTTGGCACCGGCCCCGAGATAATAAGTGGCGTACGTGCATCATCAACCAACACCGAGTCAACCTCGTCGACAATGGCATAGTGATGTTTGCGCTGCACCAAATCTTCAGGATTGATAGCCATGTTATCGCGCAGATAATCGAAACCAAATTCGTTGTTGGTTCCGAATGTAATATCCGAGTTATATGCTTTTCTTCGGGCTTCAGAGTTTGGCTGGTGTTTATCGATACAATCAACCGATAATCCGTGAAACTCGTACATCGGCCCCATCCACTCGGCATCACGTTTCGACAGGTAATCGTTAACCGTTACAATGTGCACCCCTTTTCCGGTAAGTGCATTCAAAAACACCGGCAATGTTGCTACCAGGGTTTTTCCTTCACCGGTTGCCATCTCGGCAATGTTACCTCTGTGAAGTACCACACCACCAATCAACTGCACATCGTAATGAACCATGTTCCAGGTTACCCTGTTTCCTCCGGCCAACCAACTGTTCTCCCAAATGGCTTTTTCTCCGGAAATTTTAATACTGTCGCGGGTTGCCGAAAGATCGCGGTCGAAATCGCTGGCTGAAACTTCAATGGTTTCATTTTCGGAAAAACGTCGTGCCGTATCTTTAATTACAGCAAAAGCAGTGGGTAGAATTTCGTTGAGAACTTCTTCTATTTTCTCATCTATTTTTTCTTCCAGCTTGTCAATACGTTCGTATATCTTTTCGCTTTCCTGAATTTCAACTTCTTCAACTTCTACTTTTAAAGCAGCTATTTCGTCCTCTTCGGGTTTAATTCGGTCGGCAATAATTTGTTTTAATTTCGCCGATTCAGCCCTAAGATCATCATGCGATAATTTGGAGATTCTTTCGTATTCCTCTTTTATTTTATTGATGATAGGAGTTATTTCTTTAATATCCCGCTCCGATTTGTTTCCCAGCAATTTTCCCAGGATCTTATTTACAAATGCCATCTGTGCAACTTATATTTAAATTATATAAAACCTGTGCAAATGTAATTAATTGTACAGGCTAAAAAAACAATCGTTTTACTTATTACTAATAATTATGCCAAATAGTTTGGCTGGCTGTTATCAGACACATTAACAGTTTCTGCACCATTATCTACCAATACAACTGCCATATGCGCATAACTTTATTCAACTTTTAAAAAAGCGATCATCTGGTAATCGACCAATTTTAATACTTTTGGCGCAAATATTTCGGATGGGAGATTTAAAAAATACCTGTTTTGTTTGCAAGCAAGCGGTTAGTTCTGAGAATTCGGAATTGAATACTACCGTTAATTTGCCGGTTTGTGTGGAATGCAAAGCAACTGATGCTGAGAAAAAGGCCGAAAAAGAGGCGTTCGACAGTTTGGCCGACGGTTTTGTTTGCGGCTGCATATAAAAAAAACCGCGATCGCTCGCGGTTCCTTTAAAATTGCTTTCTATGAAATAAAATTTGCTGTTTAATTCAAAAGGTGAGTGTAACCATCATTAATCAGGTCGGGCAAATAACTTGCAATTAAACCCAGCGCTGTTTCATCATCAACTTTATTAGGAGTGATAATACGTTGGCGCTCCATTTCTTCCTGGCTAATAACAGCTCTTGAAATTCTTTTTGGCACATCGCTCCAGGCTTTACGGGTTTCTTTAGCACCAAATCCTTCGCTGGTTGCAGCGTAGCTCACCTGAAAATGTTTTGAATGTACTACATACTCAACACCTTCAAGCGTTTTGCGTTTTACAACTGTAACAGGCTCTTCTTCTGAGCTGTAACTTACTGTCCAAAGTGCTTTTACCGATTTCCCCATGTAAAGATTATCGACTTCTTCAATTTCGAACGATTTAAACTGAGTACGTACTCCAGTTGCTGATGCACTAACTGATACGAACAAGAATGCTAAAACCAATACGGATAAGAAATTTGCTTTTTTCATGACTCTAAATTTTTGTTTTCTGACTGTAATTGTTTTCGTAATTATTTGTGTTGAAGAGACGCACGAATTACATTTTGGTGACACCCAAAAGCCTTGCTGTAAAACAGATTCCGTTTGTAGAAAAAGGTTGCATTTTACGATTTGGCATTCATTATCTGTTTTATCTTTCAATTTAAAATACAAAGACACCCTTGTGTTTTATTTTCAAATCTCTTCTTACGATTAGTGATACCCCCTATTCAAACGGCAATTTTTTTCTGTCGGCCAACGACAGAATTTATCGACGAAAATTTTGTGCTTTCGCAGGCTTCCGTGGCTAAAATTCAGCGTTATACGCTTTTCGCTGACATGCGACAGTAAGAACTCAATCTCCGGCAAGGATTCGCAACGCCGCGAAAGCCATAAAATGAGTTGGAAATGGCCGCCATCGTTTGATGAAAGGTGGAAATAACTTCCAGACTTCACGCCATCAGGCGATGAAAGGAAGAAATGGATTACGGACAATCCTCCATCGGGCGATGAAATACTGAAACCAGCATAAAACAGACTTTCATCAGGTGATGCACGGTTTAGTAGCCCCCCAAACATGTTTTCATCTTGTGATGAAAGGCGGAAACAATTTTGTGGTAAGCTTTCATCAAACGATGGCAACAAAAAAGCCATCCGTCAACTGACGGATGGCTTCGAATTAAAATTACTTCTATTCTATTATTGCGATTAATTGAGTAAGTGCGTATATCCATCATTTAACAGGTCGGGCAGGTAGCTTGCAATCAATCCTAAAGCCATTATATCATCCACCTTGTTTGGCGAAATAATCTCCTGTTTTTTCAATTCGGCCTGATTGATAACCGCATGGTTAATTTTGCTATCTACATTACACCATGATTTCCGAACCTGTTTTGCGCCGAAACCCGATGCAGAAGCTACGTAACGAACAGAAAAGAACTCTGCGCTTATCACGTACTCAGTTCCTTCAATTGTGTTTCTTTTAACAACGGTAACAGGTTTTTCTGATTTGTCATAGCTCAAGGTCCAAATTGCATCAACCTTTTTCCCCATATACAAATCATCAACAAGGGTAAATTCAAATTCATTAAATTCGGTACGTATTCCGGTGGCATTGGCAACAGAAGTGGCCATTGTAATAAATGTAACAATTGCGATTATAAAATTTACTTTTCTCATGACATTAAAATTTAAGGTTCAACTCTAAACTTTGTTATTGTTTAATTTTCGTGCAAATGACGTATATTTTTTAATGCTGCAACAAGAAAAACTAATGCTCTAAAACACATATCAAAAACGATTAAAACGTTGAAAATAAAAGACTTTAAGCGCAAATCAAATTTCCCTTACACTCTGATCTTCAAAATTTGAAAAACGAATAAATAATTGACAGAAAACCATATTTTTGCTTACACTTTTAAAAATTGAAAAAGTTTATCTTTACGAACTAAAAGCACATATTTTAACAAAAATCCCTTCGAAACACCCGCCAAACGGTAGAAATAATAAAATCCGTAAATTGGCAAACAGTTAATAACAAACAATTAATGGCCTATGAATTTGTCAGATATTATAAAAAACCGTTATTCAGTTAGAGATTATAAAGCTGCCAAAGTAGAAAAGGAATTACTATTAGAAATTCTGGAAGCCGGCAGGCTGGCTCCGTCGGCGGTTAATTTTCAGCCCTGGCATTTTATTGTTGTTCAAAACAAAGAAATCCTGACTCAACTATATAATTGTTACGACCGCAGCTGGTTTCGTTCAGCCCCGGTAATCGTTGTGGCTTGTGCCGATCATTCGCAATCGTGGAAACGGGCTTCGGATGGCAAAGATTCGGCCGACATCGACCTGGCAATTGCCATCGACCACATTACATTAAAAGCTACTGAATTGGGCTTAGGAACCTGCTGGGTATGTAATTTTGATGTAAAGGCTTGTTCCGGTGTATTGGAGCTTCCGGGCAACATTGAGCCTGTCGCCATGATTCCTGTGGGTTATCCGAACAACAAAAGGCCTGATAAAAAGCGCAAACCGATTGACGAGATCGTTCATTTCGATCGCTTTAATCCATAGGTAAATTGTGATATTTAGCCAGGTAGTTCTGCAAACGATTCATGCCTTCTTCGATATTCTCAATGGAGTTGGCATACGAAAAACGCAGGAAACCTTCTCCATTCTCGCCAAAATCGATTCCGGGAGTTACACCAACATGCGCTTTTTCCAAGATATCAAAAGCCAGCTTGTAACTATCGTTTGACAAGTGTTTGGCATTTACCAGTACATAAAAAGCTCCTGTGGGCTTCACTTTAATATCGAAACCCAGGCCGGTTAATCGTTCAACTATATACCGGCGCCTTTTATCGTAGGTTAAGCGCATTTCTTCGACTTCTGAACCTGCATTTTTTAAAGCTTCAATGCCGGCACGCTGTGTGGTTGAACCGGCACAGATAAATAAGTTCTGCTGCATATTCTGCATACACCGTACATATTCCTGCGGGGCAATTACATACCCCAAACGCAAGCCCGTCATTGCATAACGTTTCGAAAATCCGTTTAAAACAAAAGCTTTGTCTGTTACTTCCAAAATGGAATGGGCGCGATCTTCGTAAACCAAACCGTGGTAGATTTCGTCAGAAATAATTGGAATATCAAAGGTTACCAGATCTTTCATCAACTCAACCGACAAAAGGTTTCCGGTAGGATTCATGGGGCTGTTTATCATTATTGCACGGGTTCGGTTGGTAATGCGCTTTTTTATTTCCTCGTACCGATACTGAAAACCATCCTCCTCGTAAACCGGCACTTTAATTGCTTTTGCGCCAATAAACCGGATAAAATTCTCGTAACAGGCGTACCCCGGGTCGGAAATGATCACTTCATCGCCGGCATCGCACAAAACACCAAGCGTTAGCAAAATGGCAGGCGAACTTCCCGATGTTACAATAATCTGCCCGGGCGAAACGGTAACGTTGTATTCCTCTTTATACTTTTCGGCAATTTGTTTGCGCAGCTCAGGGTCGCCAAGACTGTGTGTATAATGGGTTCGGCCTTCATCAAAGGCCTTTTGTTCGGCAACCGACACACATTTCGGAACATTAAAATCGGGTTCTCCTACTTCCAGGTGGATTACATTAATCCCCCGCTGCTCCATTTCGGCAGCTTTTTCAAGCACCTCCATTACAATAAACGGGGTAATTTCCTTAGCCTTTTGTGCGATCATTAAAATCGGAATTTGGTTTTGGGGCTAATTTAATCAATAAGCAAAGTGCCAACAATGGCTTTACTCATAATTTTTATCGATGGTAACTTTACTTACCACTTTATCGCCCACCTGGAAGAGTGTTTTTACCTTTAATTTTTGTGACAAATATTCAGCAGCAAAAAAGAATGGAATAGGCAAAGTTACAGGACTAAAAATGCTTTCCACATATTTATTCGACAATTCGTAAGTTTCTGCTCCTGCAACATTTACTTTTTTTAGCAGCCTTTTGGTGCGGTTATGTTCGCGTCCCTCGTGGTTTACAGCAATTACCAGCGAGTCTTTCGCTGTTTCAATAAATCCGTGTTCGTATTGCGAAACCGACATGCTTAAAACCGGCATTCGCGTAACCTGACCGAGTACCAGTGCCGCAATATTAGCGGTAGCAACATTTGGCCCGTTACCAAGAATATACAAACAACAGCGTTTTTTTCGTTGAGTTTTTAAATATATTCTTGAGCCAATTTCGGCACCCAGTGTTTCAAATTCTGTCTGATGTTTTTTTAGGGCATTAACCGCTTCAACCGGATCAAAACCAAACCCGAGGTACAATACCAGTAGAGTATTAATATATGTTTTTGTTGCAATATGATCTTCTACTCCGGAATACAACAGTACCTTTTTCGAGCAGTTCGGATGATTTACCAAGGGACTGTTCTCGTCGTTCACTATTGCTGTAAACGACTTAAAATAATCGGCACACCAAATTGTTTCGGAACTTTGTCCCGATTGCGAAATTAGTACACCTTTATCAGGCTCTTTGTACTTTAAAAGGTAATTAAAATACTCTGCTGCTTTCTCCGGAAAAAAGTCTATTCCCATAAAACGAAAAGCCTTTGTTGCAATATGCGAAGCTCCCATACCAATATAAGGCACCTCCTCCGGCAATATCAACCCCTTGTTTTTCATGTAACACAGCTCTGCCCTGTACGGTATCTCAAAAACTTCATCTTTCATCGCTGTAGCCTTTTGTATTATAACTATAAGTTACAAAAACAAAACGTACAAATACAAGTAATTGCCGGAAAGAAATTTATAAATATCGTTTCGCAATAGCTACTGCCTGTTGCAGATAAGCACCTCCAAATAAATAATAATGATTAAGCACATGATACAACTGATACAACTGATTTCTTTCGCGCCATCCTGAATCGAGCGGAAATTCTTCGTTGTAGGCATCAAAAAAACGCGAAGAGAAACCACCAAACATGCTAACGATTCCGAATTCCATTTCGCGGTGCGAATAGCTGGCTGCCGGATCGATCAACGCCGGACCATTTGTCGTTAACATGTAATTTCCCGACCATAAATCGCCATGAATCAACGAAGCCTTTTCTTCATTTGGAATCAATAAATTCAGGCGATCGAGCAACTTTTCGAACAGGCGCAAATAAGAACTGTCAAGCCCTCTGCTTTCCCTAATCATGGTGATTAAAAACGATAATCTCCTGTTGCGGTAAAACGACACCCAGCTGTCTCCCCAGTTATTATTCTGAGTGGTTGCCCCGCAATAGTTATCGGAATAAAATCCAAATTTATCATGCCTGTATTTATGAATACGTGCCAACCCTCTTCCCAGGCGTACCGACTGATCGGAACCTCCAGGCTCCAAATATTCCATTACCAGAAAAGCAGGTGTTTCGTCAATCTCTTTTGCATAAAATACTTTAGGCACAGATACGGTCCCGTCCGACGCCTTACTGAGCTCCCTTAAGCTTTCTGCTTCGCGGGTAAAAATATCGCTTTCGCAGTACGAATTCCATTTTAGAAAGAAGCTGCCACAATTGGTATCAATTTTCGACGCATGATTTATGCATCCTCCGGACAATACGCTGGAAGACATAACATTTACTGTTTCTCCAAATACCTCCGACAATCTTTTTTCAACTTCTCGTATAACTCGATCTGAACCGTTTCCATCCATTTTGTTTGCTTAATTTTCTTAATTAAAGAATATGCTTAAATTTAGCAGAATTTAAATTTTAAAAAAACTTTTTAGATTTGTTCCAAAATAACCCGGTATGCGAATTTTCTTAATTTGCGTAATAGTACTTACTAATTGCTATTACCTAAATGCTCAATATAAAATTAAAGGGAGTAATGATTACCCCCCTTTTAACTACACTGATGAAGATGGGAATCTTGTTGGTTTCAATATAGATATGGCAAAAGCCATAAACCAGCTATACAACAATCAGATTGAGATTTCTGGAGCAGACTGGCAAACTATTAACACCATGTTGGAGGCTGGAGAGATTGACGGTATTGTCGGAGCACACTACCCCGGCTACCCCGATAATCAGCATCTGTATACCCGGTCGGTTATAAACACATCGCATTGCTTTTTTTACAATAGTAATTACCATAAAAACATATCGCTTGAATTGCTACGTACGGAAAAGGAACCCGTTGTTGCATTATGGAAAAACGATGTACTGGTGAGGTACGTTTTAAGTATTAATCCGGCTGCAAAATTTGTTTATGCTACTGACTACGATCAATTAATTGAATTTTTGGAAGACGAACAGGTAACCTGCGCAATTGCTCAACGAATTGGAGGAATGTACCATGTAGCAGAGCTGCAAAAAGAATACATAAAAAGCACCAACCACCGCATATTGGAGCGAAATATGGGTTTTATGCTTTCTCCAAAATCTGTTGAACTGGCAGCAATTATAAATAATGCAACCGAGGTTTTACTTTCAAACGGCGAATACCAGCGTATTTACGACAAATGGCTTGCCGAGTACGACAAAGAATCGAATGGTTTACGCGACTATTGGCGCTACATTATTTTAATTAGTACGATTGTTGGCATTGTAATTTTGCTGCTAGTTGTAATCAATCGAATACTTCAGGAAAGGGTTCGGAGTAAAACACAAGATCTTCAGCATCAACTCGACCTGAACTCCGAAATAATGAAAGAACTGTCGCGTCAGAAAAACAAGGCAGAGGAGAGTGACAAAATGAAGTCGGCTTTTTTAGCCAATATGAGCCACGAAATACGAACCCCGATGAATGGGATACTGGGGTTTGCTGAACTTTTAAAAACACAGGTCTATTCAAAAGAAGAAGAACTTCAATTTATAAACATTATTCAGCAAAGTGGCGACAGAATGCTGAATACCATTAACAACATCATTGATATTTCAAAAATCGAATCGGAAAACGAAGAGGTACAGATAAAAAAGATAGACATTGTAAAAATCATATCTGAACTAAATGACTTTTTTAAGGTGGAAGCAAATGAAAAAGGAATTGATTTGATTATTGAACCCGAGACTGCAGTAACATCGCAGAACTTTTACAGCGATAAATACAAGCTAACTTCCATTTTAACCAACCTCATTAAAAATGCCATTAAATTCACCAAAAAAGGATATGTAAAAATTCATTACTCGCTTAGCGATACAGAATTAAAGGTTACGGTATACGATACCGGAATTGGAATTCCTCCCGAAAAGCAAAAAGCCATTTTCGATTATTTTGTCCAGGCCAACCATTCGCACTCCAGCGGATACGAAGGATCGGGGCTGGGGCTTTCAATTACACGCGGCTATATAAAATTGTTGAATGGCGAGATCAGCGTTTCGTCAACACCGGGAAAAGGCACCTCGTTTACCTTTGTTTTACCAAATTTAAAAGCGGTTAGTACGCCTGCGGAATCGGTGGAAACAGAAACACCTGCTGAGCACATTGATTACAACAGGAATGGCGAACTAAATATTATTATAGCCGAGGATGATGAAATATCCTACAACTTTTTATGTCATATCCTTTCCGATGTACCTGGCAATATAAAACGTGTTAAAAACGGGGCCGATGTTATTGAACTTGTATGTAAAAATCCGGATACCGATGTTGTTCTAATGGATATAAAACTGCCTAAGATAAATGGTTTTGAAGCCACCAAGCGAATAAGAGCATTTAACAAAGATGTGTACATTATTGCGCAAACGGCTTATGCCCAGGATAACTACAAAAAAGAGGCAATTGCCGCTGGGTGTAATAATTTTATTGTTAAGCCTATTAATAAAAATCAGCTAAAAATGATTTTGTCGAATCTTAAACAACCGGCGTGATTTGAATAGCAGAATTAATGAGAACAATTTACACAGGTGCGTGCTTGCGGCATAATAAGAATGCGCCCCAATGGAATTGGCTTTTTACATTTTATACAGCGGCCAAAATCATCGTCATTAACTTTCGTTAATGCAAATTTTAATTTCTCCAGCTTTTCTTTTGCCTTACGCAAGGTAGCTTCGGTAACACTTTTGTTGTTTATGGCATCCATTCTGGATATTCGGCCAATTGCATTCTCCGGCTCAATTGGTTTCGTAAGCTCGGTATATTCCTGAATAAGTTTTTCCGTTTTTTCAATTTCGGAAGTGATTTGAACTTTTATTTCAACCTTATTCAGTTCGGCCATAACAACAATAGCGTATTACGAAAACAGCGAATCGACAAACTCGCGACGACGGAAAATTTGCAGATGCTCCATTTTCTCGCCAATACCAATGTATTTTACAGGAATTTTAAACTGATCGGAAATGCCAATCACCACACCGCCTTTAGCAGTTCCGTCGAGCTTGGTTAACGCCAGTGCCGTTACTTCGGTGGCTTTTGTAAACTGTTTTGCCTGCTCGAATGCGTTTTGCCCGGTAGATCCATCCAAAACAAGTAAAACTTCATCCGGAGCGTCGGGAACAATCTTCTGCATAACTTTTTTAATCTTACTCAGCTCGTTCATTAAACCAACTTTATTGTGCAGTCGGCCGGCAGTATCGATAATCACCACATCGGCGTTGTTGGCTTTTGCCGATGCCAAAGTATCGTAAGCTACCGATGCAGGGTCTGAACCCATTTTTTGTTTTACAATAGGAACGTCTACCCTTTCAGCCCAAACTTCCAATTGCTCAATTGCAGCCGCCCTAAATGTATCTGCAGCTCCCAATACAACCGATTTTCCGGCTTGTTTAAAATTGTATGCTAATTTACCAATGGTAGTGGTTTTTCCAACACCGTTAACACCAACAACCATAATTACATAAGGCCCGTCTTTTTTAGGAAGATCAAAATCTGAAACATCGGTGGTATTATTTTCCTCTAATAAATCAGATATCTCATCTTTAAGAATGGTATTCAGCTCGCTAACCCCCATGTATTTATCGCGGGAAACACGCTCTTCAATACGTTCAATGATTTTAAGCGTTGTATCAACTCCTACGTCTGATGTAATAAGTACCTCTTCCAGATTATCCAGAACTTCATCGTCAACTTTCGATTTTCCAACAACCGCACGACTCAGTTTCTTAAAAACACTTTCTTTTGTTTTCGACAAGCCCTCGTCAAGACTTTCTTTCTTTTTTCTGCTAAAACTTCCGAATATGGCCATATAAAAATGATTTGCAGGTCCTAAAATAGTACAAAATTTGGTTACAGTAAATTTGTGGTACAAAAAATACCAAATCGTTCATATAAACAAAAAAAGCTTTCATCTTACATGAAAGCTTTTCCTGTTATACATTATATTTTCTTATTTTTTAAAATAAGTTTTAACGTCGTCGTTTGGCACCATTTCTTCTTTAAAAGCGTATGCTCCGGTTTTCTCCGACTTAATCATTTTGATTACTTTCGCATAACCTTTACCGGCACCTTTTTGTAGTGATGCTACTGCTTTCTTTGCCATGTCTTAATTATTTAATTTCTTTATGTACTGTTACTTTCTTAAGAATAGGATTGTATTTTTTCAATTCCATACGATCCGTAGTATTCTTTCTGTTCTTTGTGGTAATATACCTTGAAGTACCTGGCACACCACTATCTTTATGCTCTGTGCATTCTAATATCACCTGCACTCTGTTACCTTTTTTTGCCATTGCTTAAGATCTTTTAAAATTTATCAATAAAACCTTTTTCCTGTGCCTCGGCTAAAGCAGATTTAATGCCTTTTTTATTAATGGTACGCATACCGGCAGCAGATACTGTTAGTTGCACCCAACGATCTTCGTGGGGCATATAAAATTTCTTTTTAAACAGGTTTACATCGAACTTTCTTTTAGTTCTTCTCTTAGAGTGAGAAACATTGTTACCCACCATTGCTCTTTTACCTGTTATTTGACAAACTCGTGACATTTCTTTTTAATTTCTTGATGTTCAAAATAAACACATTACTAAAAACGGAGTGCAAAGAAAATACTTTTTTAGAAAATAATCAAGCAGTTACCCTAATTTTTGCAAAAACAATTAACAATACAGTGTTAATACTCAGGAAAAAACGAGTTTTCTACTCAATCGCCTGCAAATATATGCTATTTTTCGACAGCTTGACAAGAATATTGAAGCAATATTAATTTTTCTGAAAACCGATGAATAACAGCGTATTTTATGATTAATTCACTCCGGTTAATTCACTGGAGAATCTTAATGAACAATAGTTTTCGAATCAAAAAACCATATAAAAACAAAAGGTCCGGAAATAACCCCGAACCTTTCACTTTTTATCTAAAAAATCTCTTATAAACTTTGCTCACATGCTGCCAATACTTTTTTAGCATTTGCATTATTAGGATCAAGCTCTAAAGCTTTTTTCAAGAACGGAATAGCTTGTTCAAAGCTTTTCTTACCTGCTGCTACTGCATTTTTGTATTCATCATCCAAAGTTGTGATGCTTCCTGAGTTAACACTTTCGGTTGCACTTTTAATAGTTGCAGCTCCCTCCTGGTACTTGTCATAGCCTTGAGAGAAATAAACCTTGGCAATGTTTTCAACCAGTTCGGCTTTATTTGCCTCGCTAACAGCTACTCCTTCAACCGAAGATTTTCCTTCAGCAACTAAAACTTCAGCAGCTTTTTTCAACGAAGCACTTTTATATTTTTCGGCTTTGTCGTAATTAAAATCGTTTTGTGAAATCGCAAAACAATTTGCCGCAGCCACAAAGTCTTCGCTTTTATAGCTTTTAATTCCTTCATTATAGAAAATTTTACCTGCTTGCTCTTCAATACCTTCACTTGGATAATCGGCAATAGCAGCTTTATAAAGCTCAATTGCTTTATCGTACTCTTTGCTATCAACTGCATCCGATGCTTTAGTTTTTGCTACAGCCGGGCGCAACTGACCAAGTACAGCGTTAATATTTTCTACATTCTGTCCATGATCAGGAACGGCTAATACAGATTCAAATAATTTAATAGCCTTTTCAAAATCCTTGCTTTCAACAGCGGCATTTGCCTGCGTCATTAATTCACTGGCGTCCTGGGCAAATGTCATTACTGAAATAAACACCATCACCATTAATAATACTACTCTTTTCATTTTTCAACTACTTTTTGATATTTTATAATTCAGTTTAATTTTTTTCTAAATTTCGTCGATGAGCCCCAAAAATAGTAATTCTGAATTAAAAACCTAAAATACAGCAATTAAGATTCCCAACTCATTTTACACATTCCAGCAAAAACAAAAACAGTACCATTTATAAATGGTATTATTTTTTAACGACTTACGGGTTGAGCAGATCCGGATTCCAGAAGTTCAATATATTTTTAATCAGGTGAAGATTATTTGCCGCCTCAGTGTTCGCGGGGTCAATATCCAACACACGGTTAAAAGCATTAATGGCTTTGCCCCAGTTCTGATATTTTTGTTCAATTTTTCCTTTCAGCAGAAAATATCGTACGGTATTTTGTTCTTCAAGCTTTTCAAAACGATTTTTCGCCTCTTCTGCTTTTTCGGTTTTTAACAAATCTTCAATTACTTTCAGGCTGTTTTCAATCTTTGCGTTCTCCATTTCTATTTCTCTCCCCTACTTACTGAAATAACACCTTTTACCTTTTTTAGTTTATGAATAAGAAATTCGAGGTGATCGAGATTATAAACCGAAATCTGCAATATTCCTTCGAAATTGCCTTTATCGCTCGAAATATTTATCGAGCGCATTTGTGTGCCTACATCTTTTGCAATAATGTGTGTAATCTCCGAAATAATGCCAACTTCATCAGTACCTGACACATGCAACGATGTTAAGAAAGAACTATTACTTGTATTGTCTTTCCAAACGGTTTTTATAATTCGGTAAGGAAAACGCTCTTTCATTTGAGGCGCATTCGGGCAAGTGGCACGGTGAATTTTTATACCATCATTTATGGTAACAAACCCAAATATTCGGTCGCCAAAAACCGGATTACAGCATTTTGCCAGCTTATAGTTTACGTTTTTCAGGTTGTTGTCGATGATCAGAAAATCTTCGCCTCCATCATACGTGAGATTTTTCGCTTCGCTGGTGGGCAACAGTTCTTCAATTGTTTTTTTCGCCGTGTCTGCTTCCTCTTCTTTTTCAATAAACAGCGATTTAACTTCAAGCGTATCGATTTTTCCAATTGCTATTTCATAGTATAAATCGACTGCCAGTTTAAAGCCAAAATGTTTCAGAATTTTACGTATTGCATCGTCGTTTAAATCCAGTTTCCAGTTTTTAAATTTACGCAACAACATTTGGCGGCCATCATTTGCCTGGCGGTTACGATCTTCGTTTAATCTTGTCTTAACCCGGTTTCTCGCTTTTGACGTAACCACAAAATCCAACCAGTCTAACTTTGGTTTCTGGTTATTTGACGTGTCAATTTCAATTTGATCGCCGTTTTTTAGCTTATGTTTTAAAGTAACTTTTTTACCATTTATTTTTCCGCCAACACAGGTATCGCCAATGCGCGAATGAATTTCGTAAGCAAAATCCAGCACTGTAGCACCCGATGGCATTTTTTTGAGGTCGCCTTTTGGCGTGAAAACAAATATCTCGTCGCTGTAAATATCGGTATTGAAATGATCGATAAAATCAACCGCATTTAATCCCGGATTTTCAAGAATTTCACGAATTCCGGCCAACCATGAGTCAAAATTCGATTCCTTGCCACCTTTGTATTTCCAATGAGCTGCCAAACCTTTTTCGGCAACCTCGTCCATTCGTTTGGTTCTGATTTGTATTTCAACCCATTTTTTATGCGGCCCCATTACCGTTGTATGCAGCGACTCGTATCCGTTTGATTTTGGAATGGTTATCCAATCGCGCAAGCGGTTTGGGTTGGTCTGATACTCCTCGGTAACAAACGAATAAGCTGTCCAGCAATCGGCCTTTTCATTTTCCGGATCCGAGTCAAGAATCACACGAATAGCAAACAGGTCCATCACCTCGTCGAACGAAACATTCTTTTTACGCATTTTAGTATTTATCGACGAAATAGACTTTGTGCGTGCTTTCATCGAAAACTTCAATCCACGCTGCTGCAACTTTTTCTCAATGGGTTTTACAAATTCGGCTACAAAGTTGGCTCGCTCGCGTTCGGTTTCTTTTAAGCGGTTTACTACGTAATAGTACTCATCCGGCTTTTGAATTTTCAGGCAAATGTCCTGCATTTCGGAGTTTATATTGTACAAACCAAGCCGGTGAGCCAAAGGGGCATATAAATACTGTGTTTCATTGGCCAGTTTTAGCTGATTGGCCCTGCTGTATACTTCAAGGTTACGCATTACCTGCAGACGGTCGGCAATTTTTACCAGGATTACACGTACATCGCCGGCCAGTGCCAGCATTAGTTTTCGGTAGTTTTCCGAGTGCAGATCAATGGTATCGGTTCCCAAGGCATTGATCTTTGCCATGCCCTCCAGAATAGAACTAATATGCGCACCAAACTTTTCACCAATTTCTTCCTGAGTTACTTTTTCCTTTAACCCGGCGTACATAACGTTGTGTAAGAGGCCTGTAATTACCGAGTCGGGCTCAAGACCAATTTCCATAGCAATTATAGAGGCCACTTCAAGCGAATGGCTTAAAATCACTTCGTCGTGCGAAAAGCGGGTTTCACCAAGAACATTTTGGGCGAACTCAAAAGCATTCTCAAGTTTCAGAAACGATGCATCGTCCCACGTTAACTGGCAAAACTCCTTTAAGTGGTCGTATCTGGTATATATTTGTTCTCTGGGTTCCATGATGTAAAAATAAAAAAGGCTGCACTTCCCGCAGCCTTTTAATTCTATATTTTGATCCTAATTTTATTGAGCTGCAGCAGTAGTATCAACAAAGGTACGATTACGCATTTCGCGATCCAGCATAAAAATACCGTTACCCTGTCCGTTGATAAGTTTTAAGGTGTCAAGAATTTCTGTAACGTTTGCTTCTTCTTCAACCTGCTCATCAACAAACCAGCGTAAGAAACTTTGTGTTGCATGGTCTCTTTCATCAACGGCAACATCAACCAACTTGTCAATTAAACTGGTAACCAGCTGCTCATGTTCCAGTGTTTTCTCAAACACATCGATAACACCTTCCCATGTTGTTGGCATTTGGTCAATGGCTTTTAACTCCACTTTACCTCCGCGCTCTACAACGTAATTGAAAAACTTATTGGCATGTGTCAGCTCTTCCTGATACTGTACATACATCCAGTTGGCAAATCCCGGCAGCCCTTTATCGTTAAAATAGGCTGACATTGAGAGGTATAATAATGATGAATATTGTTCTGCGTTTATCTGCTCATTTAACGCATTTAGTACTTTTTCTTTCAACATGATCTACTTGTTTAATGATTTTGTGCTTAAAAGTAGAAAAAACAGTAGAAAGATAAAAAAGAAAGATCCGAAAACGGATCTTTCTTAACGAATTAAAAACCGAATGTTGTCAGAGAAAATTTTCACGTTAGTTGTGATACCGGATTTAATGGTGGCTTTATTCGATCTTCAATTTCAAGGTTTAATAAAAAATAAGGGTATCTTAATTACTTCGTTAGTACAGTATTGTAAAATTAAGTGGTTAAAATAAGCAAGGCAATAAGCATTTTAAGCAAACAATACAGAATACGCGGTTTTACTAGCCTGAAAAGAGATAAGCAAACATTTAAGGGAACAATCTGAACTACTTCTATTAAAAATTTGCAACTCACATAAAACACAAAAACCACTATCAACTAAATATCAATAACTTAACCAACACAATATTCATCATCACAACCAAGTTAAGCATTATCCACACCTCAAAACAACCTTCCTATTTCACGTATTTTTTTTTGGTTGAAACTGAAATACTTTTGAGTTAGCAACTGAAAGAAAATAACCGCTATACCTGTCAAAGATGGCAAACAACATACTCTTTATAAATCCACATTATTAACAACTAAAATTTTAGATTATGAAAAAATTAGGATTTTTATTTGTCTTTATGGCGTTAGCAGGCTTAACGTTTGCTCAAAATGCAGTAGTCGACCAAACCAACGAAAGCGGCACTTCTGTTCAAGCAGCCGTTACACAAACCGGAACAAACACAGCTACGGTTACACAAAGTAGTGTTCTAAACGTTAACAATGTTAACACTATAAGTGCTACAGTTAATCAAACAAATACACCGGGAGGAGTGGCAAACAGCGTTACTATTAACCAAAGCATTACAGATGATGATGACTCCGATGGAAGCATTTTATCGGCTGATGCTACCCAGGAAGGAGAAGACAACAGCATCAGACAAACTCAGGAAAACAATGGAAATGATTTTCTTGACCGATTTGTATCCCGCGTTTTCACAGCTTCGCAAACTGGGAATTCAAACCTTATTGAACAATCATCTACTGATGGTGACCAGGGATCGGTTGAGTTTACAGCAACTCAGGTTGGAGATGAGAATACTGCAACACAAACAACTTTAATGGCAGGTGGTTCTTCGTACAACGGAGACCAAACACCTTTTGCTACGGGTGTAATTCTACAGGAAGGAAATTTAAACCAGGCAACACAGATAATGCAAAGTCTTGATGCCGAAGGCAACATTTACCAAAATGGTAGTTCAAATATTGCGACTCAACTATTTGGTAATTTAACCAAAGAAAACTACGCTGACATCGACCAGATAGGATTATCAAACGAAGCTCATCAAACATTCTCTCCAGGCAATAACACATCTGTTTCATCATTAACTGCTTATCAAAACGGAGAAGGAAACTTTTCTGAACAAACAGTAACGGTTGGTAATGATAACATCGGAAATGTATCGCAAACCGGTGATTACGGCGATGCTTTTCAAACCTTTACAGGAAACGATAATAATGCAACCATTCTTCAATCGGGATATGAAAATGATGCAACTCAAAATTTAACAGGCGATGAAAATACTGCTTCAATAGTTCAGGACGGTGGTGAATTCAATCAAGCTACCCAGGAAATGAGTGGAATGAACGATGACGCATCAATCACCCAAACGGCAAGTTATTCCAGCGTAGCCACTCAAATCTTTACTTCAACAAGTGGTGACAATACCGCCACAATATTACAAAACAGCCTGTCAGGAAATACGCCTCCGAATACCGCAACCCAATACGTAGAAGGTACATCAAACAATCTTTCCATCACTCAAACAGGAGGAAGCTGGTATAGTGATGCAACACAAAATGTTTTGGGTGCAGAAAGTTCGAACAACACACTAACTATTAATCAAGATTGGGGAGACGACAACAATGCGTTACAATCGGTAACCGGAAGCTCAAACACTGTTTATGGCGAACAACACGGAGTTTGGTTTGGTGATGGAGAAAACCTGACTCAAACTATAACCGGTGATTTAAACGATATTAGCGTAATTCAATATGAAGACAATGCTTTTGCTACCCAAACTGTTACCGGCGATGGCAATACCCTAAAAACAGTACAAAATGGTGAAAACGCCAGTGCTGTAATGCTTGTTATTGGCGACAACAACGTTGCTGCGCTCGAGCAAAACGGATCTGTTGCTTCGGCCGACATTTATCAGGAAGGAGAATTAAACGTTGTACAGGGTTTGTCGGGTGCTGAATTTGCTATTGGTAACGGAACATTGGACATCGATCAGTTTGGAACAGGCAATATTGCCAATATAGGGCAAACTGCTTTCGGCGCAAGTGCTACCGTTAACCAGTCGGGAGCAGGAAACGTTGCAACAGTTAATCAATATTAACACTATTTTGGCGGGGAGGACAATTCTTGAAACAAAAAAGAGGCAGCTTATTAGTTGCCTCTTTTTGTGTTAACGAGTATTGTATTATTCAATTACCAGTCAACTTTTAAACATTCAACATATGGTTCTTTCCAAACATAAATACGGCTTCCATAATATTGCCACAATCAGTCTTCTGAATAATATTCGAACGATGTTTCTCTACCGTTCGTTCAGATATCCCCAGGCGCTCAGCAATTTGTTTAATGGGCACTCCGGTTGCCGACAATTGTAGTACCTGCCGTTCGCGAGCTGTTATAACATTAGGATCAAGATATTTTACGCTGTTTTTAGTATTAAGGTAATTCACTTCAGCTAATTGCTCTTTATCTTTTAACGGAATAACAACCCCTATAATTTTTGATGAAGACCCTCGTTTTTTTACAAGCGAAAAATAGAGGTTGAAATACTCATTCTCCCGTCCATGAATTTTAATTCTGTTTAAGCGGCAATCCTTAGTTAATCCATTCATAAATCGCGATAATTTTAATTCATCTTCATAACCGGTGTTAAGAGCAAAAACCTCGCTTAACAAATAATTACCGTTTTTTTTGGTGGCAAAGTTTGCCAGTTTATCAAACGTTTCGTTGGTTTGAGTAATACACTTATCATCGGCAACAAATACACCATAAGGAATCATCCGGCAAATTGAATCGAATTTTATGGCACCATAAGCCTTTCGCTCCATATTCTTAATTAATTGTTTTTGAACAATGTTTAATATACGTTCCTGATCGAATGGTGGAAAAATAAAACTATCAATACCCAATTCAACAGCAACAAAAAACTCATTTTTGCGAAATTGATTAAAGATTATAATAAACGGAATTTCGTTTTTTAATATCTCATTATCGAGAATATTGTAAACCTGGAAACCATTTAATTCATTTACATCGTAGAAACAGATAATTAAATCAGGGAGCTCTTTCATTAACTTTTGAATAGCTATTTCGATATTACTAACAAATGTGACGTGATAGTTTTCTTTTGCCAGTACATCAATAAACATTTTACTTGATGCTTCCGATTCGCCAATCAGAAGCAGATTACTTTGGGTAGTTTTCATTTTAAATCCTCATTTTTTATCTGATAGCAAATTACAAAAACCAAAAAGATAATAAAATACGTAATTTCTCTATATTTAACTCATTAGCAACACAAAGCACCCTAATATTTGTAATTATTCCGGAAAAAATGAAGTGAACTACTAATGCCCTTCACTTTGCCTAAAACCAATTACATCGCACGCTAATTATCACTTTGTGTTCTAAAACTCCAGGTTGGGCTATTCGCCACCCGGTTTCCTTCGTATTTAGCAACAACATACCAGTAGTAGGTGGTATTATTCTCCAGCATGGAAACAATTACTTCCTTATCAGAAAGGTTTTCTCCAGCCGTTTTTTGTGTTGTTGAATTTGCCTGAAAATAATAGACGTTATATTCCAGATCTTTGCCGCTATCTTCCTGATCGACCTTCCATTGCATTGTTAACGAGGTGTTTTGATCAACAGCGCCATTTCCCGGCACGGGGTCGTAAAAGGTTACCCATCCAATATCATTCTCATCTTTTAGAAGAAAGAAAGTAAGGGCGGTTGTTTCCTTGTCGTATACTGCCACGCTTACCGTACTGCTCAAATAATCCTTTTTGCGGGCAGTAACGGCAAGTTCACCTTCTGCAACCTTATTAAACTCAAATACACCATCGGTATTTGTAATTGTTGAGCTGCTGGCCGGATTAGTGACTATCTGAACTCCGTTTAGTGGATCGTAAGTTTCTCCATCAAGTATCTGGCCACGGATTGCACCGAACCTGTCAATGTCCAATTTTTCTTCTTCGCATGCTAACAAAAGCATTGCTATAAAAAGAATTAGTAAACAATTTATTTTGCTCATTTATTTCGTTTTTAATTTTTACCCAAATAATATTTCACTCCCAGTTTAAATCCCCAAATATGGTCGTTAAACTGACCGGTTATTTCGCCGTCGTACCTATCGGAGAATAGTTGATTAACATATACTTTCCCAATTGCTGCCAACCTGTTGCCAAATAAATATTCTACCCCTGCCCGATAAGAAATGTAAGGTATCAACCTCTCATCAGACAAACCGACATTCGAATCAAAGTCATAATACGTGCCCCCTCCCACACCAAACAAAGGCGAGAATTTCCCTTTCGGATTTAGCAAATACATCAGGCTTATGTCGGCATAATATTCTTCTGAAGTCATTAGATCTTCGATAAATATACGTTGATACCCAACATCGGTTTCAAGAAAGAAATTCTTATGCAATGCATATCCCAGTTCCCACGTAGCTCCCGGACGAATGTAACTCGTAGAATAATCGCCGGCATAAAATTGCGCGGTTCCCAATATGGATATGAACATTTTTCCTCTCAGATGCTGTTCAAATGGCCGGCCCATATGGTCAATATCTACCCTATCCTCTTTTTCGGCCATGTAATTCTGTATTTGTTCGTCCTTTATTTCTTCCTGATTTTCAAGACTCCACAAATTATCCAAAACACCTTCGATTATGAGGCTATGAACAGCTTTCTCAATGGCTTCGGTAACAGCCAGTTCGGTTGGTTCGTTATAAGTGTAACCGGTTTCGGCTTCCAGCAAACGCTTGTATTTAACATACCGAAAAACACCCATCGAAACTTCCTGCGACAGAATGGATTTTGTGGTGTATATCGTTTTTAGAATTTTACCATTACTGGTAGAAACAGCGCGTAAGTAGATGCTCACCCGGTCTTCGCGGTATTGTGCCGATGCATCCGTTCCAAAATAACGAACTCCAGCCCCACCGGTGTAAACATTAGTTTCGTATGAAACGATTCCACCTTCGAGCAAAACACCTGCAAATAAAAGCGGAGGCAACAATACCCCATTATTACCTTCGTATTGCTCACGGCTCGATCGAATTATTTTTCGCTCATTCAGCAAATTGCTGATATTCTCTCTTTCAATGGGTACAAACCAGCCCGATTCTTCCAGTGCACGTACAAGAATATTGGTAGCTCCCTGTGTAACAGCTGTCGACCAGTTGGCGCCAACTTCAGATGCTTTGTACTGTCCGGTCTGATCTCTGAATTTATAAACAGCAACCACTATGGGCTCTTTTGGCTGAGGCAGATCGAGCAATTCCTTTTTCACCGGAGTTTCAGGGCCCAGCTGTGCTTCCCGTTCTTCTCCCAATGGCTGATAGAAATAAGGACTGCAGCCTGCAATTACAGATGCAACTACGCAGAACTTTAGTGTTCTGAAAATCAGTCTTTGAAGTTTTAACATTTCAATCATATCTGCTTCAGAAATAAGGTACTTCTACCGATGTTGTAGCGCCGGTTGAATTATCAACAATTGATATGTTTAAACCGGTACCGCCATTTCCAATTTCGATTTGATAATCACCAAGAACATATGTTCCTTCATCTAATGCATCTTCGCCAAACTGACGACTCACAATCTGCCTCGACAATTGACTAAGTATTTGCCGGTTAAGACTTTCTGTAAAATTATTTACCGGATCGGAATTATAATAGCTGCTGTACGAGCTGCTTTCATCTGCAGGAGCCTCGTAGGTATCTTGTGCCTGGGCCGAACTTAACAGCCAACTATAATTGTAAGGACTTCCGCCAAAAGCCGGATTTTTAGGAGTATAAACAAAATCCTGCGCATAAGAACAAGTGATGCCCATTGTAAAAACTCCTAACAGAATTAATATTTTTTTTCTCATAACATATAGTTTTGGTTAAAAGATGCCCGAGCCTGCACGGTCGGCACCTTCCAGTTGTTTTAAAATAGCTTCATAGTTTTGCAGGTATACCTGTGTGCGTGCAACGGCTTGCTGAGCAAGGGTTTCGACAATGTCGCCCCGCGGTTGCAGGAAAGATTGAAAAACAAGTGTTTCGTTTATTCTAACCTGAATTTGAGTTGTAGTTAAACGGTAAGGTTTTTCACTTACAAAAATTGAATAGTTTTTTACATTTACCGGAGCCTCCCAATCGCGATAAAATAAGACGTAAAAATCCCGGCCGCTTTTGGTTTTGGTTTCATCGAACAATAACCCATCAATCTCTAAATCAGCATCCTTGCCTACCTCTTTAGCTTTCTCTTCGATAATCTCCTTTAGTAATTGTTTTAAATCATCAGGAGCTTCTTTTATTTGTTTTGAAGCCTTAATCGAATCGGTTTGGGCACTACAAACGCCAATACAAACAGGTATCAGGAGTATAGAAAGAAGTAGTTTCATATTATTGTGCAGGGAAATAAAAATCGCTGTGTTTCAGAATTAAACTCATTCCTCCGGTTTGGGTAACTTTTATTCCTGGCATCAGCGAATGATCAAGTATCAATTCGAGGGTATTATCTGCACCGATTTGTGTTGCATCAACGGTTTTGGGTAAATGCTCTGTCCATGAGTCTCCAATACCCAATAAGGCAATTTCCATGGTATTGTCCTCTCCAATTTGGTTAAGCAAATTCGATTTAGGAAGTATTCCTTCGTTATTTATAAACGAATTAATGGTATTCCTGTTCCCTTTCTGATATACTTCGGTGGCCGTAAGCGAACCAATCGACCATGTATTTGCCTGGTTGTTTACTCCATCCTGAATAAGAAGTGTTGAATGTCCGGATCCATGCTGAGTTATTCCTGCCTGATTTTCAGTTTGAAGCTGTAGAGAAAATATGGTATTGTTTAACAAACCAACTTGCTCCTGATTTACAATTATCGTATTGACATTGCCCACCTGACCAATGCTACTTGTGCTATTCAACAGCATTTCATTATCGATAACACCAACCTGTATGAGTTCCAGTAAATGCTGAACCAGGTTATCCTGTGCTTTAACATTTGTAAAACATGTGGCGAATAAAATCAGATAGAATATTTTCCTTAGCATAGCTTTTTTATTTATGGGTAAAAACCAAAAACACTACAACTAAAATTACCACAATCAAAAGGATCGGTCAATAGTTAGTGTATACGTGTTTTCTGCAGCTTTATACTTTATTTTTGATGGTAACTCCGGAATTTTGCCGCGAGGACCATTACATTTCATCTGTATCTGAAGTCAGAAAATTGCCACTATCTGATACTTCCTTTAGATATATTCTTTACAAAAATCCATACCGCATGGTAACATTTTACCTGGTATAGATTTAACGTAGGTCGATTTTCAATAATTCTTCCTGGGTATAAATTCAACAAATTTCCTTCTAGTTATCCGGCACTTGTTTTAATTAAACTTTCGCTTAGGGATGCTGATCATTTAATCACGATGCAAAAGTAAATGATGGTAAGATTTTTCACAATACGTAAATACCTCCATCTAATAGGTCGGGTACGCAATATTACGTACCATACAGTTTTTGATTTATGCCATACACCTTACCAATGGCTTCAATAATATTCATCGAATTGGTTTTTCTCATGATATTCGAGCGGTGTTTCTCCACCGTTCGTTGCGAAATTCCCAACTCAGAAGCAATTAGTTTAATTGGTGTACCTTTTCCCGATATTCTTAAAATATCATATTCTCTTGAGGTTAACACAAAATCAGTTGTCTGTTCCTTTTTAGTTTCTGCTAACACATTCCTATTCTTGCCATAACAGGGCAAATCGGCATTATTTAACTGAACCTCGATCTGTATTAGCAAGCGGTAAACTACAAAATTCGAAATGTTGGAAATGTACAAATTTGCAACATGTTCCTTATCTCCTTTCAACTGCACATTCGAAACTGTACAATCGTGTGTAAGGCCTTTTAAACACATACAAAATTGTTTTTTCTGCTCAGGAGATTCTCTAAAATCAAAAATTTCTTTTAATCCCGGAAGGCTCAAACTTTTGTCAAAACCCATTAGCTGATAAAAAGCCGGATTGGCTCGTTCAATTCTGCCAGTTTCGCATATCAGCATTCCAATTGGCGAGGTAACAAAAAGCTTTTCGAAAGTGGAGCGCTCAATTGCTTTCAGCCTATCTATTTTTTCGAACAGCAATTTTAGTTTTGTAACAATACGCTTTTCAATTAGTGGCTTAAAAATAAAATTATCGATTCCCAGCTCCAGCCCCAATAGTATTTCTTCCGAATCATAATTTTCAACAATTACAACATAAGGAGTGATACAATTTAATGTGGTCTTTCGCAATAAGTTGTATGCCTGATAAGCCGTGTAGTCCATTAAATTATGACTGCAAATAATCAGATCAGGAGAATACTCAATAACTTTTTGAATGGCTGCCTGAATCGTCACAGCTCGTTGTACACGATAATTGTGTGTTATTAAGATATTGCTAAACTGCCTGAATAATTCATCATCGGATATGTTGAGCAGGATCAACTTTTCTTGTTGCAGATGGTTCATCGCTATTATGTATTGTAAAGGTGACAACTAAATTAAGATAATTTCCAATAAATAATACAGTTAAATAACATTTTTTAAAACTAAAGACCAAAATAACCCAAGAACAAACCAATTATATTTGTTATACTTAAGTTCGGAAATGAGACAATTTATGCCAAACTGATTTTCTCTTAGTTCTCATGGTTCTTTCCGGCGCTTTATAGTTCTTTCAGTTTGCTCAAACAAATTTCATGAAATAATTGGGTCCACCAGTTTTATAAAAACTGAAGCGAACCAATCATTCCTTATCTGTCATTAGTCCAAATAAAAGTAACAAAACCCGCAATTAACAAATACTTTACAAATCTATTCGAACCTCAGATTATAATATTCGAATCATAGTCGGGGAAATTATATTTCTATATTTGCGCACCTGAAATTATTAGCCGATTTTAAAATCCGATAAAACATGAAAAATATCAAGTACGTATCGCCGGAAGAAGCCGTAAAGGTTATCAAAACCGGAGACAGAGTCCATTTAAGTAGTGTTGCAGTAACTCCTCACACCTTAATTAAGCCAATGGTTGAGAGAGGTCGCAACAAAGAGTTCCACAATGTTACTATTCAGCATATCCATGTCGAAGGTCAGGTTGAATATGCCAATCCTGAATTCGAAGGAATCTTTCATTCTGAACAATTTTTTGTTGGCGGAAACCTGAGAAAACAAACTCAGGCCGGTTACGCCGATTACATTCCAATTTTCCTGAGCGAAACGCAACGTTTAATGCGCAGAGGTTATTTAAAAGTAAATGTTGCCATGATTATGGTGTCAGTTCCTGACAAACATGGTTTCGTTTCATTAGGTACCTCGGTTGATGCAACCCGCGCCGCTATTGAAAATGCCGATACAGTAATTGCAGCTGTAAACCCAAACGTTCCGAGAGCATGGGGTGATGCGATGATGCATATTGATGAGATTGATATTTTCGTTGAAGACGACATTCCATTGTATGTTCATGATCCTGCACCATTGACTGAGATGGACATTAAAATTGGAAAAAATGTTGCCGAATTAGTTGAAGATGGTGCTTGTTTACAAATGGGTATCGGAGGTATTCCGAATGCAGTATTGGCTCAATTGGGTAACCACAAAGACCTTGGAGTACACACCGAAATGTTTGCCGACGGAATTCTTCCTTTGGTGGAGAAAGGCGTTATTACCGGTAAGAAGAAAAAAACAGACCCAGGTAAGATGGTAGCTTCATTCCTTATGGGATCGCAGGCACTATATGATTTTGTTGACGATAACCCACGAGTCGCCATGATGGACGTTGCGCACACCAACCACGTAGCAAACATTCGTAAGAATGATAAAGTAACTGCTATTAACTCTGCATTGGCAATCGACTTAACAGGTCAGGTTTGTGCCGACTCAATTGGTATCACGCACTACTCAGGCGTTGGAGGCCAAATCGACTTTATCCGTGGTGCCGGTCACTCTAAAAAAGGTAAACCAATCATTGCACTTCCGTCGGTAACTAATAAAGGTATTTCTAAAATTAGCCCAACCTTACTTTCAGGATCAGGCGTTGTAACTACTCGTGCAAACATGCATTGGGTGGTAACTGAGTATGGTGCTGTTAACTTATATGGTAAAACACTTCAGGAAAGAGCAAAACTTCTGATATCTATCGCTCACCCTGACCATCAGGAATCTTTAGACAAAGCATCGTTTGAACGGTTCGGTCCACATTATCATTATGTGAGGGGTGAATAAAAGACATATGTTTAAAGAAGCAGACTTAAGGTCTGCTTTTTTTATGACTATTATCATCAACCATTCTATCATTTCGTTCGAATATTAACTAATTCTAAAATCGTGATGCCAAACAATCAGGTTTTCGGTTTTTCATGAATAGGGAATTGTAAGAAGCATAACTTTGTTGGAGTTTAAAAATTTGACTATTAATATTTTATAACCATTCTAAATAAGCAGAAATAGAAACAATTAATGCCTCAATAAACTGTACTAACTGCTTCAAAATCTGCTTATTTTCAAGAATACAATTATTTACAAGATGAACATTTCACATATAGAACACATCGGGATCGCAGTGAATAGTTTAGAAGAAGCTATTCCATACTACGAAGAGATGCTGGGTCTAAAATGCTATGCCGTTGAAGAAGTGGCAGACCAAAAAGTAAAAACCGCCTTCTTTCAGGTTGGCGACACTAAAATCGAGTTATTGGAATCAACCAGTCCTGACGGACCAATTGGCAAATTCCTGGAGAAAAAAGGTCAGGGCGTACACCACCTTGCTTTTGCTGTTGACAATGTAAACGATTCGTTGAACGAGCTGGGAGAAAAAGGCGTTCAGCTAATCGACAAAACAGCCAGAAAAGGGGCCGAAGGATTAAACATTGGTTTCCTTCACCCAAAAGCTACCATGGGTGTATTAACCGAAATTTGTGGAAAAGAGTAAAACACACTTCTAATAACCGATTTTATGAGCAACCAGGATAAAATTAAAAAGTTAATCGACCTAAGAGCAGAAGCTAAGCTGGGTGGCGGATTGAAAAGAATTGAAGCACAGCACAAAAAAGGCAAATTTACTGCTCGCGAAAGAATCGAACTTCTGCTTGATGAAGGAAGTTTCGAAGAATTTGACATGTTTGTTACCCACCGCTGTACCAACTTCGGATTGGAAAAAACCAAATTTTTGGGCGATGGTGTTGTTACCGGTCACGGAACAATCGACGGACGTGTAGTTTACGTTTTCTCACAAGACTTTACCGTATTCGGTGGATCATTATCAGAAACCTTTGCACAGAAGATTTGCAAGGTAATGGATATGGCCATGAAAGTTGGCGCACCGGTAATTGGTATCAACGACTCGGGTGGTGCACGTATTCAGGAAGGTGTTAACTCGCTTTCGGGTTATGCTGAAATTTTCGAGCGTAACATTTTGGCATCAGGAGTTATTCCACAAATCTCAGCTATTTTCGGACCATGTGCCGGTGGTGCAGTTTACTCTCCTGCCCTAACCGACTTTATCATGATGACCGAGCAAAACTCTTACATGTTTGTTACCGGACCTAAAGTTGTTAAAACGGTAACCGGCGAAGACATTTCAGTTGAAGACCTTGGTGGTGGTAAAGTTCATGCGTCTAAATCAGGTGTTGCACAGTTTCTGGTTGAAAACGAGCAGGAAGGTATTTCGATCTTGCGTAAACTTATCAGCTACCTGCCTCAAAATAACCTTGAAGATCCGATTGTTACCGACAGTTCAGATCCTATTGATCGTTTGGACGATGTATTGAATGAAATCATTCCTGACAATCCGAACCAACCATACGACGTTAAAGATGTAATTCACACTATTGTTGATTATGGCGAGTTCCTCGAAATTCACCGTAACTACGCGAAGAATATCGTTGTTGGTTTTGCCAAATTCGACGGACAGCCGGTTGGTATTGTTGCTAACCAGCCAAACTACCTGGCAGGTGTGCTTGATATTGATGCTTCGGTAAAAGCAGCTCGTTTTGTACGTTTCTGCGATTCATTTAATATTCCAATCATCACGCTTGTTGATGTTCCGGGGTTCTTACCAGGAAGTCGTCAGGAGTACGGCGGAATTATTACTCACGGAGCAAAACTGATGTTTGCTTACGGCGAAGCTACTGTTCCAAAAATCACTATTACACTGCGTAAATCATACGGTGGTGCACACGACGTAATGTCGAGTAAACAATTGCGTGGCGACCTTAACTATGCCTGGCCAACTGCCGAAATTGCAGTTATGGGTGCAGCCGGTGCTGTTGAAGTACTTCATGGAAGAAAATTACGCGATATTGAAGACGCTGAAGAGCGTGCTAAATTTATTGCCGACCACGAAGAGGAATACAAAGAGAAGTTTGCGAATCCTTATCAGGCCGCATCTTTTGGTTACATCGACGATGTTATCGAGCCTCGTAACACAAGGTTCAGAATTATTCGCGGATTACAAAGCCTTGCTACTAAGAAACTGGTTAATCCACCGAAGAAGCATTCAAACATCCCACTTTAAAAACAGAACAAATTATGGAACCATTATCAATTCTATTAGCCAGTTCTGTTCAGTTTGGGTACACTGTTGCAATCGTTGGATTCTGCATCGTTTTCACTGCGCTTACCTGTTTGGTTATTGTGTTTACCAATGCTCCAAAGTTGATTAACATGAAATTCAACAAGGAGAAGCTAAAAAGAAATAAATCCAAAGGGCAGGCAGAAGACAAGAAAGACGAAGATTACATTGAAGGTAACGTAACTGCAGCTATCAGTTTAGCCCTGCACATGTACTTTAACGAACTGCACGACGAAGAGAGTAACATCGTTACCATTAAAAAGGTGAAGAAGTCGTACTCTCCATGGAGTTCTAAAATTTACAGTGTACAAAACAACTGGCCGCGATAAATAATTCTGATTAGAAAGTGTAAAAAAAGAATACAATGAAAAAATATAAATTCACAATCAGTGGTACCGAATACGACGTTCATTTAAAAGACATTGAAGACAATGTTGCAGAAGTGGATGTAAACGGAACCATATACGAAGTTCAAATTCACGGAGAAGTAAAAACTTCGAAAACGCCGAAACTGATTCGGAAACCGGTTGAGCAAATGCCGGGAGAAGGACAGATCAAAAAATCAGCATCAACTGGTAAACACAAAGTAACTGCTCCACTACCGGGCACTATTCTTAAAATTAATGTGTCGGTTGGCGACGTGGTAACTGAAGGCCAAAACCTGATGGTTATGGAAGCCATGAAAATGGAGAACCAGGTACAAACCACAAAAGGCGGAGAAGTTACAGCCATTAAAGTTAATGTGGGCGACAGCGTGTTGCAAGATGATCTGTTAATAGAAATTGCTTAAACAATACATTGCTGACATGAGAAAAATAGTTCAATTATTATTCGTATTGATTTTTCTTGCGCCTTCAGTATTTGCTGCCGGTCAGCCGGAAAAACTCAGCGATGTAATTACAAAGGGGAAATGGATAAATCATTCCGATGGTTATGTACCAATTCCTACCTATAAAGAAGGAGAACCTGATCAGAAAGAGGACCCTGTTACCGTAAAACGTTACAAAACATTTACGTTTGAAACCGACGGGGGATTTCTTCTTGACTCTGCAAAACAACGTTACTCAGGGCGTTACGAAGTTATTGGAGACCAAGTTGAATTACACTTCAACACTGTGCCGATTACCGAGTTGCGTACCAACAAAGATCCAAACCAACAGGGAGGTTATACCGTATCGACAAACCAGGTTAAACTACCAAACCGTGTGCTGAAAATTAACGCCGATGGCAACCTGTCGGGAGACGGATATGTTTACAAACGTTACAGTGGAGCGGTTGCCGGATTATTTAACTTCTACGAATTTTCGGGATTTGCCAACATAGCCTGGGGAAACATCATTATGATGATTGTAGGATTTATCTTCCTGTACCTGGCTATTAAGTACGATTTCGAGCCGATGCTTTTGATACCAATCGGTTTTGGTATTTTAATTGGTAACATTCCGATGTTCCAGGTGGCCGACTTTAACCTGAAATTGGGTGTTTACGAGCCGGGATCGGTGCTTAACATTCTTTACCAGGGTGTGGTTCAGGGATGGTATCCTCCACTTATTTTCCTTGGTATTGGTGCAATGACCGACTTCTCGTCGCTGATCTCGAATCCAAAACTGATGTTACTGGGTGCAGCCGCTCAAATCGGTATTTTTCTTACGTTCCTTGGAGCGATTTATTTAGGATTTGCCGCACCTGAAGCCGGAGCAATTGGTATTATTGGTGGTGCCGACGGCCCTACTGCGATTTTCATTTCGTCGAAACTGGCGAATGGATTGAACGTATTGCCCGACGGAACTACGGTTAAAAACCTGATTGGCCCGATTGCGATTGCAGCGTATTCGTACATGGCGCTGGTACCAGTTATTCAGCCTCCGGTAATCAAACTGATGACAACAAAAAGAGAACGCCGAATCAAAATGAAACCTCCACGTGCGGTTTCTAAAACGGAGAAAGTACTGTTCCCTATCATCGGTCTGATTCTTACGGCCTATATTGCCCCATCGGCATTGCCACTTATTGGTATGTTGTTCTTTGGTAACTTGTTGAAAGAATCGGGTGTAACAAAACGTTTGGCAAACACTGCAGCTAACCCACTTATCGATGCCATTACAATTTTGCTTGGTATTACCGTGGGAGCTTCAACTCAAGCCGACGTATTCCTTACTCCGGCGTCAATCAAGATCTTCGGGCTTGGTGCAGCTTCATTCGTAATTGCAACAGCTGGTGGTGTTGCCGGTGCTAAAATCATGAACCTGTTCCTGAAAAAAGAGAACAAGATCAATCCAATGATTGGAGCAGCCGGTGTATCTGCTGTACCTGACAGTGCAAGGGTTGTTCAAGGTATGGGATTAAAAGAAGACCCAACTAACCACTTGTTAATGCACGCTATGGCACCAAACGTTTCGGGTGTGATTGGCTCGGCAGTAGCAGCAGGTATTTTGTTGAGTTTCTTAATGTAAGAAATACTCTTACGATATATAAAAAAAGGATTTCTGCTTCAGAAATCCTTTTTTTTGTTCATTCAAATGCCCATCGTTCGCTCGGATCGCCGGGCAAAGAAACTGTTTTCCACGAAAACTTGAATACCCGCGGTTCAACCAAACGCTCAAAATCGGCATAGCTCATTTTAATCATCTCGGTGTGAGAGCCTGCGTTAAATGCAATTTCTTCATCTTCAGCAAGCGTTTCGGCCACAAAAACCTCCATGTCGTAAAGATTGCCAAATGGCGGCATCGCTCCTATTTCGCAGTCGGGGAAAAAACGTTGAAATTCAGCTTCAGTCGCCAAATTAACATGTGGTGTTCCGAAGATTTCTTTCAACAGTTCAAAATCAACCTGGTACGAAGCAGGAAGTACGGTCATTGCCAATTTACCATCAACATTTACAATTACAGTTTTTGCAAACTCTTTACCCGAAATGTGACTTTTTGCTGCAATTTCCTGAGCAGTAAAGGCGCTTGAATGTCTGATTACAATGTACTTTACATCGTTTTCATCAAGAAATGCTTTAAGTTTTTTTACTGGCATAACAACTTTAGTTTAACTCTTCAATCAGAAAATTTCTCGAAATTCAATAAGTACGATAGGTTCTTCTCAGTTTATTATTACACCAATTACATACGACGGGTTTCGTTTTTTACGCAGTTTAAGAACATATGATTTCTGTTTTTCCTTAACAACTGGATTATATTGATTTATTCGAAATCAGCTATCGAACAATTAATTCATTTATTCGATTAATTCTTGTATTAACCTTTTCATCTTTCAAAATAGATAAAACAAAAACCAACAAACACCAACCATAAGCACCTTACACTGCTGGCATTCTGATACATACAATGCTCACAATAACAAACTACTAGTATACAGATGTTTCATAAAAGACAGACACATGGCATACTTTCTAATCAATACTATGTGCAATAATAACTCAATTCGAAAAATATTAAAGGAGTAATTTGTATTCTATTTTCAAAATACACTAACTTGTTATTGCTTATCAAACAATCAGAATATGAAAGACACCAGATTCATGAAAAGAATCCATCCGAATTGTTTGATCTCCACAACCTGCAAAATGCAAAACAATACTCCCGGAAAATTTATTCCGGAAACTTCACTGTGCTTTTTAAAACATCGTAATAATTCTAACTAATTAAAAATTAACATTATGAAAAAGTTTGTCTTTTTAATCGCCTTAATGCTGTTATGCACAGTTTCTCTATTTGCACAGGAAGAAGATCATCCACTTTACATTCTTATGGAGTTTATGTCTGTTTCTGACGATATGAACGGGGATTATCAGGAAGTAGAACAATTTTGGTCAAAGATTCACCAGCAACGTGTTGCAGACAATAATATTATAGGTTGGGACCTGTGGGCAATGAATCCCGGTGGTACAGAACAGGGATCTCAGTATTTTACCGTTACATTATTCTCGAGCATGGCAGCCATGTTTGAAGGTATTCCGGGCGGTAAATTTGATGAATATCTGCAAAATGCTTATCCCAATTTTAGCGACAAAGAACGGGATGAAATGATGGAAAAAACTGTAAAATCGCGCGATATGGCTCATCAGGTATATTGCAAAGAAATAAATACAACATCCGGGGATTTTGATATGGAACTTGGAACCGTTTTGGTTATGGATATCATGAAACAAGAGTACGACAGTTACGAAAAAGTTGAAAACGAAATATTTAAACCCTGGCACCAACAAATGGTTGACGATGGAAAAAAAGGTGCATGGGGAGTATTACGGGTTATACTCCCGGCAGGAAGTCAGGCGGTTGGAACGCATATAACATACAGCATGTATAAAGATTACAGTCAGCTTGCCAACTTTTGGGAAGGAGATAATGGAGATATGGATTTAACCACTTCATTGGCGGTTCAGAAAGCATTAAAAACAAGGGATTGGCGCGGTGTTGAAATGGCCCGTCTTGTAATGAAAGTTCGATAAATTAGGATAATCATGAGCAATTTAGATCTGTTAAAAGAAGGGTATAAACTATTTGCTGAAGGTAATATTGAAGGTGTTCTTGCACTTTGGGATGAGAAAATTGTGTGGCACGAGTGCAAAGGGTTTCCATTCATAGACGGCGATGGAACTTTTGTTGGAGCTGAAGCTATTGTTCAGAGTGTACTTTCCAAAATACCAGACAATTACGATGAATTCAATATTGAAATTCACGACTTTATAGATGGTGGTGATAAAATAGTTATGGAAGGTTATTATACAGGTATATGGAAAGCCACGGGCAAACGTTTTAAAGCCAATGCCACGCATACCTGGACATTTAAAAACGGGAAACCAAGTGTATTCTTTCAGGCCGTTGATACAGCAACGATTATCAACCCTTAGAATCTTTTAAGATCACACTTTTAACTATGAAAACATCAACTAAATAGAACACCCCTGAATTTAGCACTACATTAAATTTCCTATATTCCAATTTAAGAAGTCAGGCTTTCGCAAGTCTGGCTTTTCTCTTTTATTCACTAGTGTCCCATTAAAATTGGGACGTTAATAATTAAACAAATTTGGCTCATTAAGCCTAAAACGTTCTTTGTCATTTTGAAATTTAGTTCTCTCAAAGAGGTCTCGAAGATGAGTTTTATCGGTCAATGATATACT
>NZ_JBFHGM010000007.1:0-45325 GCF_041583095.1 Draconibacterium sp. | reverse complement strand
CAAAATGGCGGATTAATTCCGCGTGGTCCTTCAGGTGGGAACTATACTTTTGTAATGATTGGCGATCCGTCAACCTCGTTTTTTGTAACAGCCTATAATAAAGGAATCCGAAATTACGATGCTGAAAAAGCCTACGAAGGAGTACGAAAAAATGCCTTTGTGGGAGGTTCGCGCGATCATGCAGGTTACGAGCATAACTCACCCGCTTTTGGCGGCGGTATGCAATACTATGTTGAGCAGGGCTGGGTGCCCGAAGGGATCAAAGCGAAAGGCGGCCATAAGGACGGGGCATCGATGACCCTGGAATATGCCTACCAGGATTGGTGTTTGGCACAAATGGCAAAAGCCCTTGGAAAAGATAGCGATTATGAGTTGTTTATGAAACGATCGGAAAATTACAAGCACCTCTGGAATCCGGAAACACGAATGATGCATCCGCGCGAAATGGACGGTAGTTGGATCGAAGATTTTCAGGCGGTGGTTGAAGGTTTTAATGCACGGGGTTTTTGCGAAAGTAACTCGGCTATCTACACGCATTTTGTTCCACACGATATGGCCGGATTAATCGAACTTTTTGGTGGCAACGAAAAGTACACCGATTTTTTGGATTGGTGCTTTAACGAAGGTGAAAAGCTTGATTTTGTTGGAATTAACAAAAATCATGCGGCTAACTGGATTGACTATGGGAACCAACCCGGTACCGGAATGGCTCATTTATTTAACTACTCGGGAGCGCCATGGCTTACTCAAAAGTGGGTGCGAAAAGTAAAAGAGGCCTATGGCGATATTACGCCTTACGATGGCTATAAAGGCGACGAAGACCAGGGACAAATGGGGGCTTTGGGTGTATTAATGGCAATCGGATTATTTCAGGTTGATGGAGGGGCTGCGGTAAAACCTTATTATGAAATTACAAGTCCGCTGTTTAGCGAAATTAGTATTCGGCTAAATCCCGATTATTATCCGGGTGAAAAGTTTGTGATTAAAACCAATCAGCCGGAACATACTTATATTCAGGCGGCCAAATTAAATGGTAAGCCTTGGGAAAAGTGTTGGTTTTATCACTCCGATTTCGAAAAAGGCGGGACGCTGGAACTGGAAATGGGAACGGAGCCGAATAAAAAATGGGGGATGAAAGATCCCTTGCCCATAAAGAAATAAAAGAGCAACGAATAATAGACAAAACCACATGATTTAAAAAAATACGCCAGAGCGAATGAGAGATTCTATAAACTTTCACAAAATATGTCCCCATTAACAGATTGCTTGCTACATTTTTTAGTTTTTAAAAAAAATAGAAATAGATACAAAATTAATAAAATTGAATATTTTGGATATCATTGTTTTTGGAGATCTTTAAACATCATCTAGATTAATGAACTGTAGAATTTCTATATGATCTTTTGAAATAAAAAGTTAGAAGTAAATATATAAATGATCAAGTTGATTGAAAATTCTTCAAATCAGAGACAATATGTGATACTGATTCTAAAGGAATGAATTGACTGAAATACGAAGATCGTGCAAAATATGGATTACTAAACTGTTTTTCTCCAACTGTTTTTTCAACAGTGACAAATTTGAATCAAATACAACTAAACAATACAATTAAAAATATGACAAATTTTTCCAGAAGAAGATTTATTCAAACCAGCTCAATTGGTGCTGCCGGTTTAACAGTTATGCCTTGGTCTAAATTATTAGCAGCAGGTGCAAACGACACTATCCGTATTGGTTTTATTGGACTGGGGCAGCAAGCTATGAACCTGTTAAATGGTTTTAGCCAAATTAAAGGAGTTGAAATAGTAGCAGGTGCCGATTGTTATGGTGTTAAGCGCGAGCGTTTCGAGCTTAAGGTAAATGAGTTTTACAGAGCCCGGAAACAAAAAGTAGATGTAAAAACCTACAAAGATTACCGCGAAATTATCGATCGTAAAGACATTGACGCGGTTGTTATTGCAACACCCGATCATTGGCATGCAATTATAGCCATCGATGCTTGCGAGGCCGGGAAAGACATCTACCAGGAAAAACCAATTACTTTCACGATTAAGGAAGGTATAATGGTTGCAGCCGCAGTTCGCAAACACAATGTAATTTTTGCAACGGGTAGTCAGCAACGTTCCGACAGCAATTACCAGCACGCCGTTAATATGGTTCACCGCGAAGCATTTGGTAAACTTACCAAAGTAAATGCTTTTGTAGGGCCAGGACCTGATCCGTACAACTTGCCAAAAGAGGAAGTTCCTGCAGATCTTGACTGGAAGCAATGGTTGGGCCCAATGCCTTACGTCCATTACAACAATGCCTTAAATCCACCAATTACTTTAAATCCTGAAACTAAAGAAACGTTCTGGGCACGCTGGCGTTACTTCAAAGAAACCGGTGGTGGTTTTACCTGCGACTGGGGGGCACACAATTTCGATATTGGTCAGTGGGGATTGAAAAAAGACCACAGCGGACCTATTGAAGTTATTCCTCCGGGTTATAAAGGCACTAAATTTTTAACCTACGTTTATGATAATGGGGTTACAATGACCAACGAAGCCTACGACGATAAAAATTCGCGTGGTGTAAAATTCTGGGGCGATGATGGTTGGATTGAAGTTAGTCGTCAGGGAATCTGGGCTTCCGATCCTGCACTGTTGCCTGAAATAGAAGCTATAGAAGCTGGATTGTATGAAAAAAGTTCAGGACACCTCGAGAACTTTATTAATGCTGTTCGTATGCGTATCGATCCGATTGTGCCGGTAGAAATCGGTCAACGTACAGCAACTTGCAGTATTTTGGGTAATGTGGCCTACGAACTGAAGCGTCCTGTAGCCTGGTCGCCTGAAAAACAATATTTTATTAACGATTCGGAGGCAGAGAAATTCTATCACCGCGAATATGAGAATGGATACAAACTGTAACAGGTTTTCAAAATGAAGTTTTGACTTTGATAATCGTTAACGAATTTCATGAAAAATCCTGGTGAATTAACAATTCATCGGGATTTTATACCAGATTGACCATAAAATGCCGCATTCAAACTAATTCTTTTTTCAATTCATCTTTCATTGAAGAACTATAACGTAGCGAAGGCTATGCTAAGAATTTTATCCTGATAAAAAGAAAAATGTATCCAATACGGTAATTTATGATCCAATTGGTGTTTTTTATTTTTATAGCAATCAAAACAACTAAAATTAATAAATCATGTCGGTTTCAAGAAGAAAATTTGTAAAAGCAACAGTGGTGGCCGGAGCCGGAGCCATTGTGGTACCCGGTATATCGATGGCAGCAAATAAAGAAAAGCTGGTGCCAAGCCTGAAAGGGAAAAAAGTGCTTTATGTTTATGGAGGATGGAAAGGCCATGAGCCGAAAGAATCAGTAGATATTTTTGTTCCGTGGATGCGTTCTGAAGGCGCAGAAGTTACTGTTTCTGATACCCTTGATTCATACCTCGATGACGATTTGATGAATTCACTTGACCTGATTGTTCAGATTTGGACTATGGGAGAGATCTCTAAAGAACAGGAAAAAGCACTGCTAGCGGCAGTTAAACGTGGAGTTGGACTTGCCGGTTGGCACGGAGGAATTGGTGATTCGTTTCGTAATAACGTAGCCTACCAGTTTATGGTTGGCGGGCAATGGGTTGCTCACCCCGGTGGAGTAATCGATTATTCGGTTAAAATTACCAATAAATCAGATCCTGTAACAAAGGGCTTGAAAGATTTTGATATGCACTCAGAACAATATTATATGCATGTTGATCCTAACGTTAAAGTATTGGCTACAACTGAATTTTCAGCGGAACATGCCTCATGGATTGGCGGGTGCATTATGCCTGTTGTATGGAAAAAATACTATGGAAAAGGCCGTGTGCTTTATTCATCGCTGGGCCATGTGATGGCAGATTTTGAAGTGCCCGAAGCACTTGAAATCATGAAACGAGGAATACGATGGGCCAGCGAAAGTAAATATCATCCCAAAGAAAGTTGGGTAAGTCCTGCCTACTCGTAGTTGAATAAGTACTGATAAAAATGTAAAAAATGAGAAATATTGATAGAAGAAAATTTCTTCGATCTGCCTCTGCTATAGGTGTTGGTGCGGCATTAATTCCAAATTTATTGAGCTGTTCGCCTTCGCAAAAAGTTAATATCGCCATCATCGGAGTTGGTGGGCGAGGTCGTGAAAACTGGAGTAAAAGCAAGAATGAAAATATTGTTGCGATGTGCGATGTAAACGACGAAAGTGCAGCTGAAGGTTATAATACTTTCCCAAAAGCCAAACGATATAGAGATTACCGGATAATGTTCGACGAAATGGCTAATGAAATTGATGCGGTTATGGTATCAACGCCCGATCATAGTCATTTCCCGGCTGCAATGGCTGCCATGCAATTGGGAAAACATGTTTTTGTTGAAAAACCACTGGCTCATAATGTCTGGCAGCTACGAACACTAAAAAAAGCCGCTGAGTATTACAATGTAATTACCCAGATGGGTAATCAAGGCCATACAACTGATGGTATCAGGAAAGTGAAAGAATGGTACGATGCAGGAGTAACAGGAGAGGTAAAAGAAATAATAGCCTGGTTTAACGGACCTGAATTTGGAGAACGAAAATATTTCACCAAACCGGGGCAGTTCCCTCCTGCAGAACAACCTGTACCGGAAAGTCTGGACTGGGACTTGTGGCTGGGGCCCGCTGCTGATCGACCCTACAACAAAGTTTATGTTCCCCGCTCGTGGAGAGGCTTTTATGATTTTGGGAATGGTGAATTAGGCGATTGGGCCTGCCATACACTGGATGCTCCGTTCTGGACATTAGACTTGGGAATGCCCAATGTTGTTGAGCCTGAATTTCATTCAGGTTCTCCTAAGGGGTTTGTACCTGATAAATCGATAATTCGTTTTGAGTTTCCGGAAAGAGGAAATAAACCACCGGCAGTTTTAAAATGGTACGAAGGTGGATTAAAACCGGAAAACAGACCTGAATGGGGAATCAATGAATTGCCACCTTCGGGAATGATTATGGTTGGCGAAAAGCAAAATATAATTACTGGTGGCAGGCCAGATAATGCAATGCTAATAATGTCTGATGAAGAATGGGAAGATTGGGTTGCCAACAAAATGCCCGAACCTTCAATTCCGAGAATTGAGGGAGGACCTGTTAAAGAATTTTTGGATGCCATTAAAGGTGATGGCCCAATGCCCGGTTCGAACTTCAACTATGCAACCGACCTGACAGAAATGGCTCTGATAGGTGTACTTGCACAGCGATTTAATACACGTATTGAATACGATGCAATAAATATGAAAGTAACTAACCATCCTGAGTTGGATGAATATATTAAAGAACCAGTTCGTAAAGGATGGGAATACGGTCATCAGGGCATAAAAAAGGTAATGTTGTGGTTATAGTAGATCCCGATGTATAGTGTTTTAATAATTTTTTGAGAATCATTTTTTAATGCCATTTTAATTTCCTTTTCATTTCCACTTAATTCACTTGCTATACTTTCGATTTGTGAAAATTAAAAATTGAATTAATAAAAAAACAATGACAACAATGACAAAATCAATTAAAACCAATTATTCGGATATAAAAACCAAATCAGGTACAATAAAAGCCGAATCTCGCTCGTCAAGAAAAAATGAAATTCAAAAAGTATGGCAATTAGAAATCGATGAAAATACATCTGATAGTTTAAACAGCATGAAATATGGATTCATTTTTTTTATTGGCGCATTACTTTTTACTTCATGTGTAAGCAAAAAAGTATTGGTTGAAGAGCAAGTTCGTTCCAGCAAATTCGCGAAAAGTTTAAAAATCTGTGAAGACGAAAACCTATCTCTTTTAAATGCAAATAGAGAATTATCGGGTAAGACTATGCTTCTTGAAAACCAGGTAGCGAACGAACAAAGTAAAACCAATATTCTGGATCAGCAGATGAACTATTACCAAAGTACCAATACAAATTTACTCGACCGGTTGACCGATCTTTCAGTTGTTAGTAAAACCGGTGCAGAAAGTATTCGTAAATCACTGGATGCTATTAACGACCAGAACAAGTACATTAAAGATTTAACATCGGCAATGCGCGCAAAGGATTCTCTAAACCTTGCATTGGTAATGAAACTGAAACGTTCGTTAGTGGATGTTAATGATGAAGATGTTACTGTTGAAGTAAAGAAAGGTGTTGTTTATATCTCACTTTCAGATAAAATGTTGTTCAAATCAGGACGTTACGAGATCAACAAAGATGCTGAAGTTGTTCTTTCAAAAATTGCCCGGGTTTTAAACGATCATAAACAACTGGAAATATTGGTTGAAGGACACACTGATAATGTACCTATATCAACAGAAGTACTTGCTGATAACTGGGATCTAAGTGTAAAAAGAGCAACAAGTGTAGTGCGCCTGTTACAAACAAAATATGGAATTGCACCTGAACGAATGACAGCCGGTGGACGTTCGGAGTATATACCAAAAACAGCCAATTCAACAGTTGAAGGGAAAGCGCTAAACCGTCGTACCGAAATAATAATACTTCCGAAACTTGATGAATTTTTCGAGCTTCTGGAACCAACAACTGCTAATAATTAATCAATTGGGGTTAGAGCCCCGGGAATAACTCCCGGGGTTTTTGTTTTGAAAGCTTTTAGCTATCTTGTTAAAAAATAAACCTTATTACTTAATGAAAATACTGGTTGTTGAAGATGAAGCAAAAGTGGCTGAATTTCTGAAGAAGGGTCTTGAAGAACAAGGCAATTTTGTAGAAGTCGCCTACGACGGATTTATGGGAGAAAAACTGGCGTTAAGAAATGAATACGACATCATGATCCTGGATGTAATATTGCCATCGATTAATGGGTATGAATTGTGCCGCAGAATAAGGGAGAAAAATACATCGGTTCCAATTTTAATGCTAACTGCTTTAGGAACCACAGAAGATAAAATAACCGGATTTGATTCGGGTGCCGATGATTACCTGGTAAAACCATTTGAATTTGAAGAACTACTTGCTCGTATCAGGGCTTTGGTAAAAAGATCAACCGGTGTAGTTCATACTTCAGCTGTTATTAAGGTAGCTGACCTGGAGTTGAACATCGATAAAAAAACAGCTAAACGTGGGGATAAAACGATTGAACTGACCGCAAAAGAATTTGCCCTGCTTGAGTTTTTAATGAAGAATAAAGGCCGGGTATTGTCCAGGGCTGACATTGCTGAAAAAGTATGGGATATAACATTTGATACAGGAACTAATGTAGTTGATGTTTACATTAACATACTTCGAAAAAAGCTTGATAAGGACTTTGAAAAAAAACTGATACATACACGAATTGGAATGGGTTATACTGTAGACGACAATAATTAATGGAAATCAGAAAAAAATTAACGTACCAATTCATTGGTATTGTTGCCATTATACTTCTGTTTTCAATGGTAGCAATTTATATTTCGTTTTCAAAAACACGTCAGGAAGAATTTTTCGACCGGCTAAGTAGTAAAGCTAAACTGGTAGCTCAAATGCTAATTGATATCGATGAAATTGATTCCGAACTTTTAAAACGTATTGAACTAAATAACCCATTAAGTTTACCCAATGAAAAAATTATTATTTATGATTATCAGGATGAAGTAATTTATACAACCGACGACGAAAACATTCTATCCATAACAAATGAAATAATTGACGATGTTCGATTAGAAGAAGAGACTCAATTTAAGCAAGGGATGTATGAAATCTTTGGTCAGTTCTACACCGGGCAGTACGATCGAATTGTTGTATTTGCCGCAGCCACTGATATTTTTGGAATGAATAAAATAAAGCGGTTAAGAATAATTCTTGTAATCGTTTTTGTATTGAGCCTCATCATCGTATATTTTTCAGGAAGGCTGTTCGCCGTTCGTGCACTGGCACCAATCTCGCAAATGGTAAACCAGGTAAACAAAATTGAATTAGCGAACCTGGGAACGCGAATTGATGAAGGAAACGGGCAGGACGAAATTGCCCATCTCGCAAAAACTTTTAATAAAATGCTTGAGCGACTGGAGGCAGCATTCAAAATTCAGAAGAACTTTATTGCCAATGCTTCGCATGAATTGAGAACTCCGCTTACTGTGATAACTGGTCAATTGGAAGTGATATTAATGAAGGCCCGTACCAATGAAGAATATAAAAATGCTCTGTTGCTGGTATTAAACGATGTTAAGGATTTGAATGCATTATCAAACAAACTGTTAATGCTTGCCCAAACCAGTACTGACAGGCCTCAAATGAATTTTGTAAAAATCAGAATTGATGATGCTCTTTGGAAGGCGCAACAGGAAATTAACAGCAGAAACAAAAACTACTCTATTAATATCAATTTTGGAGAAGGCATTGATGACGAAAATAAACTTTCGGTTAGTGGAAATGATATCCTGATTAAAACCGTTTTTATAAATTTAATTGATAATGCCTGCAAGTATTCTTTGAATCATCATGTTGATGTTACTCTTGATTCAAAAGATGATCAACTAGTAATTCATTTTACTGACAAAGGAATTGGGATTATTGAAGAAGAACTAAAAATGATCTTTAATCCATTTTACCGATCCAAAAATACGATTTCATATTCCGGTCATGGAATAGGATTATCGCTGGTTGAAAATATTGTCAAACTGCATAAAGGTACAATCCAAGTGGTTTCAGCGCTGGACAAAGGAACTAAATTTACCATAAAACTACCCATATGTACCTAGTTATCTGTTATTTAAATATTTTAATGCGCTTTTAATCTTGTTTTCATTTCAGGTTAATTTGGCTACTGCAAATTTGTATCATTGATTAACGATTTAAAAATGAATAAAATGAAAACAAAATTAATGAACCAAAAAATTATTGCAGCTGGAGTTTTAGTTATTGCAATTGTTGTAACATCTTTTCTAGTATATGCAAATAAAAATCTGAACAAGAAATTAGCTGAAGAAAAATTGAAATCGGAAATGCTCCTTTCTGAAAAATTGAGTAAGGATAAACAGATATCAAAATATCAGGACGATATTCATTTGTTAAATACAGATGCAAAAAAGCTGAATAAACGAATTGCAGATACCAATGCACAAATACAAACAAAAAACAGTGAAATCGCAAAATTCAGGGCAGAATCGAAATCAGCAAAAGAACTGCAAAAGAAAATGGACGAATTGGAAGCACAACACCAAAAACTTGTAAATGAGCTTGCAACTCTTAATAATACATTGACTTTTACCACAGCCGAGAATTCAAAACTAAGCAAACAGCTCGACCAGGTTAATGCAAATTATACAGCTTTGTTTAGCGACAATTTGATACTAAAGGCAATGATTTCTGATAATTATCGTACAGAAGCTCTTCGTGGCAAAAATGAAAAATTAACGGTAAACGCGAACCGTACAAATAAATTAATGGTAAGCTTTGATTTACCGGCCAACAGTTCTGATAACATTTATTTCATGGTTACAACACCTAAAGGTGAAGAGCTATCAAGTAAAGATGATTTAGCTGCCGCAATTAACATTACAAATATTGGTGACGGTTTATTAGCCAGCAACTCTGAAACAATAATGGGTAGTGGCGGTACAAAAAGAGTTGAAATGTCATACAAACCAAAACAAAAATTGGCAAAAGGTATTTACCAGTTCACAATTTATAACAACGAACGCCAACTTGGAACAACACAATTGAGACTTAAATAGCGGTTTTTTCTGAGAAATTGTTTACACTGTTTTGAGCTGTCTGAATTATCAGGCAGCTTTTTTTATAAATTAAATCCAGATATCTTTCACCTGAGTTATCAAAATCATAAATGCTAATATTTTGCAATTTCTGATAGGAAAATCTAGCGTTAAATTGTTTATCTTTAAAATGAATGACACATAAAGAAATAACCACAAATTCATTAATTATGAAACTCAAAATCATAAATCTCCTGGGGCTTATTATCTTAATAAATTGCTTCATGGTTCATGCCCAGGAAAACGATATTATTCGAAGAAAAATAGAAAACCGAAATACAATACCATTATCAGCATTTGGTGTTCCCGTTTATTGCAAACAGTCTGTTCCCGTATTTTATCAAAACGCTTTTTTTGAAACAGTTTGGAATCCGGAACTGGCAAAGAAACTGGTAAGCACCATTTCAAACGCCACTTTAGAGGGATTAAATCCGGAAGACTATCATTACAGTAAACTTGTTGAAGTGTTGAAACGAAACAACCTAACCGAATATGAAAAGGCTGAATTTGACATTCTTTTAACCGATGCTTTTATGCTTTATGTTTCGCATCTGGTTTCGGGTAAAGTAAATCCTGTTACTGTTGATGCAGAGTGGTATGTACGGAAAAACGACATTGAGTTTAACAAAATATTTAATAAAGGCTCGGTATCAAATATTGACGCGACAATAAGAAGTGTGTTGCCAAAACATGAAACATATAATAGCTTAAAATTTGCATTGCAAAAATATTTGGCACTTGATTCTGACGAATGGCTAACATTAACTGCTGAAAAAACGATTAAGTTAGGTGATGAACATCCTGCAATACCGATGATTAGGGAAAGGTTATATCTTTTAGGAGACTTAAAAGATGCATCATTCGAAACACAAAATTTATATGACGAAAAACTACATAATGCCGTAAGAATATTTCAGGCACGCCATGGTATTGCAGTTGATGGAGATATTGGGCCGAAAACGATGCGAACATTAAATGTTTCAATCGACCAACGCATTGATCAGATTAGGACCAATATGGAACGCTGGCGATGGTTGCCGCAGGAATTTGGAAATTTTTACATCATTGTAAATATTGCCAATTTTGATTTAGGGATTTATAAAAACAAAAAACTGGAAAAACAATATAAAGTCATAGTTGGGAAACCCTATCGACAAACACCGGTTTTCCATGCAGGAATGCAATATTTAGTATTAAATCCAACCTGGACTGTGCCTCCGGGAATTTTAAACAACGATATTATACCAAGTGTAAAAAAAGACCCGAACTACCTGACAACTAAAAAAATTGATGTTATTGACAAACAGGGAAACATATTGAATACGTCAAATATTGATTGGAATAATTCGGTTGTAAAGGGTTATACTTACCGCCAATCTCCCGGACCTGACAACTCATTAGGCAGTGTAAAATTTATGTTTCCTAACGGTTTCCATGTGTACCTGCACGATACGCCGGCAAAAGAACTGTTTGAAAAAGGTGAACGTGCTTTTAGTTCCGGTTGTATCAGGGTGCAGGAACCACTAAAACTGGCCGAATACCTGCTGAATGATAGTGTTAATTATAACCTGGCTAAAATTGAAGATATTGTACAAACCAGAAAAACACAAACGATTAAATTAACCGAGCAACCCAATGTATATTTATTGTACTGGACCGCATGGACAGATAATGAAGGTCGGGTTCAATTTAGGGAAGACATTTACGAACGGGATAAAAACCTGATTCAAGCGTTAGCTCAATCTCCAATTGAGGTAATATACTGAGAATTATTCAAGTAATATTTATCAGGGAAATAAATAAACAAACAACTGCCGTTTTTTATCCTGTCTATAATCGTCTTATGTTTTGAAACAGGCACTGCCGGGCATCCGAAACTCCTGCCAAGTCGACCATATTCGTCAATAAATTCCTGCGATACATAAGGAGCTCCATGAATAACAATTGCTCTTTCTTTCGCTTTGTCGTTTATCGCTGTTTCAACGCCATTTAAATATAAACTCAGGCCATGTTTCCCGTAATATGTTTTTCCTGTAATATAAAAACCAAGGCTCGATTGGTAGGAACCAATAGTATTTGAAAAAAATTTGGCATTCAATTGTCCTGAGTTTTTACCGTGGGCAACCAATGAATTTTCCACAACCTTTTTTTGTTTCAGATCGATAATCCACAGTCTTCTTTTGGTAGATGGTAAACTTAGATCAATAATCGTAATAATATCAGTATTGCCAATTCTGTTTTCACTCTTCAGTTTTTCAAAACCAATCATCGCTTTCCCAAAAATATCAACAGAAGGTTTATTATTTTTTGGCGATAATTCTGCATAAATCGCAGAATACTCAATTGCCAAAGATATATTGTGTATTGTGCTTATTATCAGAAAGAAAATTAAAACTTTCTTCATCTCTTTTTTGTGCAATTATAGTCATTATATTAATTCGTTGTACATACTTTGAAACAACAATTTATTGTAACAAATAATTATATTGTGCCGAATAAGAAAAGAAGAGATTCAATTATATTAATGCAAAAAAGAACATCCGATTTTTCAAGAGTTAACGACTAAAAATTTGAAATATGAAAGCACAAAGAATTATTAAAACAATTATTATACTTGCTTTTGTTTTTAATATTACTCAAGCAAATGCACAGCAAAAAACTGCATACAGAATGCCTGCCAGTGAAAAAGCTGTCCCCAAAGTTGTTTTGGAAGGATTTAAAAGCCAACACCCGTTAGTTCAGGTTAAAGGCTGGTATGTTACTCACCTTGTTTACTGGGAAAACGATTATAGCTCAGATTGGTATACCGGATGGTATCCGCAGCGAACACTGGTTGTTTATACCTACGAAAAACCCAATTATTATGAAGTTGAGTTTGAAGTATACCCGGGAGAATTAAGTAGGGCTATATATAACAAATATGGTTATTGGTACGAAACCCGCACGCAGCTAAGAGGCATGCCAATGCCCGTTTACGATGCTTTGCAGACATCGAAATATAGTAACTGGAAAATTTCGGTTTTAAAGGAAAAAATTGAATCGCCAGCATGGCCGTTACCAATTTACCGTTTTAACGTGACAAAAGGAATGCGATCGCATATTTTAAGAATGGATGAAAAGGGAAGTATTGTTCAGGCAAAATATTTGAGCGAATAAATTGGACAAAATCTATTGATTTGGTTTTGTATCGATTTTACTGACAATTAATAAGTTCCTTGTTGATGAGTTTCGAATTCCACTAGAGGTCTAATTAATGTTAAAAGCATTGAAATTATTGGTTTCGGTGCTTTTTTTATTGGTTCAAAGAATCTAATTCACCGGCTATTTCCTGGTAATGTACTTTTCTTTAAAGAATACCGAATAACCAAATACCCGCTAACACCTGCAACCAGAGAGCCGATAAGTATTCCCAATTTCGCTGAGTCTTGCAAATGAACAGACTCGTAGGAGAGGTTGGAGATAAAAATCGACATCGTAAAACCAAAACCACCAAGGCAGGATAATCCAAAAATCTGCCGGAAGTCGACATTTTTGGGGAGTACAGCTATTTTAAGTTTTATGGCCAGCCACGAAAATAAGCTTATGCCTATTATTTTACCAAAAACCAAACTCACGGCAATGCTTACGGAAAGCGGAGTAAAAGCACCTTCGTCGCCAATAAAGTTTATACCCGAGTTGGCAAATGCAAATAGCGGAATAATTAGAAAAGAAACCATTGTGCCAAGCTTGTTCTGCAAATGTTGCAATGGGGATTGAATTTCGGAGGTTATATTATCGAGAATGTTAATGGCGGTTTTATGATGTTTAAATTCAACTACTTTTTGCCCGATTAGCTGCGATAATTCGTTAAGGGCATTTTTACCCTTTCCAATAACTTCGATAAGCCTTTTCCTGCGATGCGAAGGAATGGTAAACGCAAAAAGCACACCGGCAATAGTGGGGTGTATGCCCGACTCTAAAAACAGCAGCCAGATTACCAGCCCGACAGGAATATAGATATACCTGGAATAGAAATTTTTTACCGATAAAAGCGACAACCCAATTAACAGAACAAAAGCAATAGCAACCAGGTGCCAGTATATTAGCGAACTGTAGAAAACTGCAATAACCAATACTGCACCCAAATCGTCGATAATGGCAAAGGCCGCCAGGAATATGGTAAGGCCAAAAGGAACTTTTTTCCCCAGAATGCCCAGTATTCCTAACGAAAAAGCAATATCGGTAGCCATGGTTATTCCCCAACCATGTGTACCTTCTTTCCCCGAGTTCATCAAAAAAAAGATGGCAATGGGGAAGATCATTCCGCCAATAGCCGCAAAAATGGGCAGTATGGCTTTTCGCGCCGAACTGAGTTCTCCAATCAGAAATTCGCGTTTTATTTCCAGCCCGATAACAAAGAAGAAAATGGTCATTAAGCCGTCGTTAATCCAGTGCAGTACCGATTTTGATAAGTGGAACCGGGAGAAACCGATTAAAAATTCCAGCTCTAAGAATTGTTCATAGTAAGTGTGCAGGTTGGTGTTGGAGACTACAAGCGCCGCAATGGCAGCCACAACCATACAAATGCTGCTCAGTGATTTAATTTTTATAAACCGGCGTAAGGGATCGAATTTAATCTCCATAATTCCTCCAGTTTTCTGTTCCTGTTTCGCCCTTAATAAATTCAGAAACACCAATTCTTCTTGTATTTACGCGTATGTGCTTTAAAGAGTTTCTAATATATCGGGAGTGGAGAAATTAACGTTCTAAATCATTTTTATGGTCCTTAAACATAAAACCATTTATCGAAAATATTACTACTTTGGTATCCGAAGAAATCAAATTCAAACCGAGCAAAAAAACACCAAAATGGAACTAGTTAAGTGTACGCATTGTAACGAAGACAATAAAACCAATGCCAAATACTGTCGCTATTGTGGTTACGAACTGCCAAAAGTTGAGCCCAAAGAAACCATAGAACAACCGATGGCAAAACAAACACAAGGTTCAACCAAACAGAAGCTGATCGTTACGCTTGTAAGTGTAGTATCCTTTGTAGTTGCCTTTTTTGTGGTGCAACAACTGGTGCAGCGTGTTTTTTCTTTCGATAAGGTGTTAATGAAAACCGCCAGCGAATTAAATGAAGCCTGCCCTTTAATGGTAGATGCCGAAACCCGCCTCGATAATACTGTGGCAATGGCCAACAATACTTTTCAGTACAACTATTCGCTAATAACATTGGTAAAAGACTCGATCGATATCAGCAGTTTTGAAGCCTACCTGATTCCGCAAATAACCAACAATATAAAAACCAACCCCGATATGGAATTATTTCGTGTGAACCAGGTAACCATGAACTATAAGTATGTGGATAAAAACGGGGTGTTCATAACCAAAATTTCTGTCGGGCCTGAGCAATATAACGAGTAGGCGGTAAACCCAAAAGAGGAGATCCGATTCGTAGAATCTGCAATAAATACGGATCGGATCCTTTGTTTCCCAATGTAAACTTTATCTAAAATCAATACAGATAAGCTTGCATTTATCAAAAATCAATTTATATTTGCGTCAAACAAATTCGGCAAGAATGAACATTGACCAAAGAAATACTACTTCTTCTTTCGCAGTAATCCGTTGCGGAGCAATGTTTATGTCGACTATGTTTATGTCTATGCGATAGCCTTCATTCGATGGTTATTCGTTGTTTGAAGGCATCCCGTACAAGCGTTTATTAAGCAAACAAAAATTTCAAAAAAAATATTTTTATGTCGGATAATGTTATTCGATTTGGTGGAAGCCATATTGGCAACCAAATAGCATTACAAAATTTAAAAGCCTGGTTAGCGGGCAGCAAAAGTCGCAATTATGTGGTGGTTTCGGCTATTCCGCAATTGCTCGATCTTGTTCAGTTTAATCTGCAACAGGTATTTCTGCAAGAATTGGACGAGGAGGAAATCCTGAACGAGATATACGGATTTTATATCGGTAAAGTTGATGAGCAACCCTCTGAAGTGTATTCAAAATTAGCCAAACAGTTGGTTGGATTACTAAAGGGGATCGGGCTTATCGGCGATTATTCGCGGGCTTTAAAAGACCAGGTACTGAGTTTTTCTGAAAAACTGTCGGTCGAGATTCTGTCGTCGCTCTGGAACGAGGCAAGTATAATTCACCCCGAAGATATTGATTTACTGGTGTCATCCGATTTTGGAAATGCAACTTTTCTTTCGGTAGATACAGATAAACTCAATAAACTGGAGGAAGGTGTTTACCTGATTCCCGGTACTTACGGCATCGACGAGAACAATAAACTGGCTCGAACCGGTAAAACAGCAGCCGATTATACAGCAGCTTTTTTGACCAAAGAATTGGGTGTTGATACGCTAAAACTTTGGGGCCTCGATAACGATTTTCAGCGGGCCAAACCTGCAATTATCAAAAATCCCGAGATCATTCAACGCCTAACGTATTCCGAGGCCAGTGAGCTGGCTTATTTCGAGCACTACTCGTTTCACCCGCGAACCGTGGAACCGCTGGAACATGCACATATCCCAATTCAGGTACTGAGCGCTGATACAGCAGATGGCGAAGTTCAAACCGTTATCAACACCGAAACCTACATCGAGGAGCAGATTGTAAAAAGTGTAGCCTGCACCGACGATATTTCGCTGCTAAAGTTGGATGGGCCTGGCGTTGGTTTAAAACCGGGTATTCTGGCAAAAGTTACAAACCAATTGAACGATGCCGGGTTGAACATTAAGTCGGTAATTACCTCGCAAACGTCCATCAATTTTATCTTAAGCAAAGAAAATGGTGCAAAAGCATTAAAACTCGCGCACAAATTGGGCTTTTCGGCTGTTACTGATATCAAAGTGGTGAACGACGTGGCACTGATTGGTATTGTCGGACACGGAATGCAACAGGCTTATGGCGTGTCGGCAAAGATATTTGCTGCGGTGGCTAACAACAAAATTAATGTAATACTAAGCGGCTCCGGCGCATCCGACCTTGTAAGCTATTTGGTGGTACAGGAATCCGATAAAGAAAAAAGTGTAAGAGAAATTTATAACGCTTTTTTCTTGCGATAAATGAATTTGTAACAATTAGTATAGAATGATTTTACCCTTTTGGCTGTCGCCATTTTCCCTTAAAAAGGGAAGAAAGGAAATGCAAAGTAACTGCAAAACTTCATTTGCACAGGCTTTCATTTAAACGTTCTCCCCTTGCAAGGGGAGATGCTTACAAGCAGAGGGGTAAAGAAAAATTCATAACAAGTTTCTAACTCAAAAAATTATAACAACATGACTACACAAAAATTAAATTTCGAAACACTGCAGCTACATGCAGGACAACAACCCGATGCAACTACTAACTCACGCGCAGTGCCAATTTATCAAACATCGTCGTACGTGTTTAACGATGCCGATCATGCGGCTAATTTGTTTGCCTTAAAAGAGTTTGGCAACATTTACACTCGTATCATGAATCCAACTTCGGATGTGTTTGAGCAGCGTATTGCAGCGCTCGAAGGGGGAGCGGCAGCACTTTCTGTGGCTTCGGGGCACGCAGCACAGTTTATCGCATTAAATAATATTCTGGATATTGGCGATAACATCGTTTCATCGCCTTATTTGTACGGTGGAACTTACAACCAGTTTAAAGTAACTTTTAAACGACTGGTAATTGAAGCTCGTTTAACGGAAGATCTGGAAGCTGCATCGTTCGAAAAACTGATTGACGAAAATACGAAGGCCATTTACCTCGAAACAATCGGTAATCCGGGATTTGTTATTCCAGATTTTGATGCAATTGCAGCTGTGGCCAAAAAACACGATATCCCGTTTATTGTTGACAACACTTTTGCCGGCGGTGGTTATTTGTTCCGTCCGATCGAGCATGGTGCTGACATTGTTGTGGAATCGGCTACCAAATGGATTGGTGGTCACGGAACCAGCATTGGCGGTGTAATTGTTGACGCCGGAACCTACAACTGGGGCAATGGGAAATTCCCTGGTTTCACCGAGCCTTCTGAAGGTTATCACGGTTTGAAATACTGGGATGTGTTTAATTTCGACGGGCCATTCGGAAACATTGCATTTATAATTAAAGCACGTGTTGAAGGCTTGCGCGATTTTGGATCAGCAATCAGTCCGTTTAACTCGTTCATGCTCTTGCAGGGGCTGGAAACACTGTCGTTAAGAATGGATCGTCATGTGGAAAATACGCTGGCTTTGGCCAAGTGGTTGGAAGCACATCCGAAAGTGGAGAGCGTAAATTACCCGGGACTGGAAAGCAACCCGTCGTATGCCAATGCTCAAAAGTACCTGCCAAAAGGTGCCGGTGGTGTATTATCTTTTAATGTAAAAGGCGATAAAAACACAGCAAATAATGTGGTAAACAACCTTGGTTTGGTAAGCCATCTGGCCAATGTTGGCGACGCAAAAACTTTGATCATTCAGCCGGCGGCAACAACGCACCAGCAATTATCGGAAGAAGCACAGGCAGCGGCCGGTGTAACGCCTACGCAGTTACGTGTTAGCGTTGGCCTGGAACACATCGACGATATTATCGCTGACTTTGAGCAGGCATTGGCTAAAGTATAAGAAAATCATTCATGAATATTCACCTGCTGACTTCGGGTTAGCAGGTGAATAAATATTTTCCAAGATTCATAATGTTGGTTATTTTTGCGCGAACTGAAAAAAACGGAGACGAGATTCGTAAATTGATTCGCTCCAACGAAAAAACGACTATAAAATGCCATTAAATATAAACGATAAATTACCGGCAATTGAAATCCTTCGCGAGGAGAATATTTTTGTAATGGATTCATCGCGGGCATCGCACCAGGATATCCGACCACTAAAAATTGTGATCCTAAACCTGATGCCGCTTAAGATTTCTACGGAAACCGATCTGCTTCGTCTGTTATCCAATTCACCATTACAGATCGAGATCGACTTTCTGAAAATTAAAGGGCATACGCCCAAGAATACGCCATCGCAACACATGAGTGAGTTTTACGATACTTTTGATGAACTGAAAAACAAAAAGTACGATGGTATGATTATTACCGGAGCGCCGGTTGAACAGCTCGATTTTGAGGAGGTAACCTATTGGGATGAAATGAAGGAAATCCTTGACTGGGCTGAGCATCACGTAACTTCGTCGTTGTTTATTTGCTGGGCAGCACAGGCGGCTTTGTATCACTATTACAAGGTGCCCAAATATCCGCTCGACAAAAAAATGTTTGGCGTTTTCGAGCATCATCTGTCAGACAATACATTGCCAATATTCAGAGGTTTTGATGATGTCTTTTTTATTCCACATTCACGCCATACCGAAATTCGTAGAGAGGACATCGAGAAAGTGGATGAGCTGCAGGTCATTTCACATTCGGAGGAAGCAGGTGTGTCAATTGTAAAAGCCAAAAACGGCCGACAGCTGTTTATTACCGGGCATTCTGAATATTCACGAAACACTCTGAACGGGGAGTATAAGCGCGATATGGCCAAAAATTTACCCATCGAAATTCCACGAAATTACTATCCGGATAATGATCCGTCTAAAACTCCGGTGATGCGCTGGAAATCAACGGCAAACCTGTTGTTCTCCAACTGGCTGAATTATTACGTTTACCAGGAAACACCTTACGATCTGGAGCAGATTAGTTAAGAACTGATCACTGTTGGGCTTTCTGATTCACTTTTTATCTTGTAACTTTGAAATACAAAATTTAAAAGGAGATAAAATGAAAAATATAGCAGTAGTATTAGCCGGAAATGGTGTTTATGACGGTGCCGAAATTCACGAAGCCACATTAACATTATTGGCCATCGCCCAACAGGGTGCGGCCTATCAGTGTTTTGCTCCCGACGTGGATCAGGCGCATGTGGTAAATCATATTTCGGGAAAGGAAATGCCCGAAACCCGTAATGTGTTGGTAGAAGCTGCCCGCATCGCTCGCGGTAATATAAAAGCATTGTCGGAGTATAAAGCTGACGATTACGATGCAATTATTTTTCCGGGAGGTTTTGGTGCTGCTAAAAACCTTTGCACATTTGCTTTCGATGGCCCCGATTGTAAGGTAAATCCTGATGTTGAAAAAGCCATAAAAGCTACTGTTGAAGCAGAAAAACCTGTGGGAGCACTGTGTATTTCGCCCGCAATAATTGCAAAAGTTTTAGGCGACGTAAAACTTACTATTGGTCAGGACAAAGGAACTGCCGATGCGCTTGAATCGTTGGGTGCCACACACGTTACCACCACACACGGCGAAATTGTGGTTGACGAAAAATACAAAGTAATTACAACGCCTTGTTATATGCTCGATGCTACGATCACACAAATTGCGGATGGCGCTTCAAATGTGGTTGCTAAAATGCTGGAGATGGCATAATTGAGATGAGTTTAGCTAACAAAACTGGTTTATGAGTTCAATTCCCTATATCGATATTCACACACATCCGTTTCATAACGAAATTGAAACGATAACGGTACAAAATATATTTCCGGGCGACGGATTTGCGGCTTTCAACGGACGCAATTTCTATTCGGTTGGGCTTCATCCCTGGCATCTTGGCAGCAAACAGGAAAATAATGAAGCGCTGCAAATGGTAGAGGAAGCACTTGAATTCGACCATGTAATTTTTGTGGGAGAAGCGGGCCTCGACAAAATTAACGGCGGCGATTTTATCGAGCAACTTCGGGTTTTTGAAGCACAGGCCGTTATTGCCGAAGAGTATCAATATCCGTTAATCATTCATTGTGTGAAAGCGTTGAACGAGGTAATTGCACTCCGCGAAAAAATGAATCCCGTTATGCCCTGGATTATGCATGGATACAATGGTAGTGTTGAAATTACAAAACAACTGGTAGATAAAGGTTTTTTGTTTTCGTTTGGAAAAAATCTTTTCAGGGAAGATTCAAAAGCCGTAAAATCATTTAAATATCTTCCGCTAAATAAAATATTCTTCGAGACCGATGAGCTGGATTTAAACGTTGATACTATTTATGAGCAGGCAGCAGCTTTAAAGGAAATGCCGGTTGAGGTGATTAAAAAGGCGGTGTGGATCAACTTTAACCAGATAGAAAAATCGTTGATGCCCGGAAGAATTTAAACACAATTTTGTTTCTTTGCGCCACGAAAATTTAGTTTTAGAGAGTAATGCACTGGTTAGAACGAACTGAGTTATTGTTAGGAGAAGAAAAACTGGCCAAACTTAAAAATGCAAATGTACTGGTAGTTGGCTTAGGTGGAGTTGGCGCTTATGCGGCAGAACAATTATGTCGCGCAGGAATTGGAAAAATGACCATTGTTGATGGCGACGTGGTGGAAGAAAGTAACCGCAACCGTCAATTACCCGCGCTTATAAGTACAAAAGGGCAGCCAAAAGCCGAAATTCTGGCAAAACGTTTTATGGATATAAACCCTGATCTGGAATTAAGGGTTGTAAATGATTTTATTCGCGACGAACAGACCATCGAACTCTTAAACAGTGCTCCTTTTGATTATGTTGTTGATGCTATCGACACACTGTCGCCAAAGGTATTTCTGGTTTATCATGCACTACAGCTAAAACTTCGTGTAATCAGTTCGATGGGTGCCGGTGGAAAAATGGATCCGTCGAAAATAGAAATCACCGACATTAAAAAATCACACAATTGCAAACTGGCAAAAATGATGCGAAAACGGCTTGGTCGTCTGGGCGTTAAAAAGGGCGTAAAAGTGGTCTTTTCTTCCGAGGATATCGATGAAAAGGCCGTACGTATCGAGGAAGGCCGGAATAAAAAATCAACAGTAGGAACCATTTCGTACATGCCACCACTGTTTGGAGGCTTTATTGCCAGCGCAGTAATTCGCGATTTGCTTGGGGAATAAATGTATGTTTAAGAAATATGTTAATTTTAGTTTGTTAGTTCGAATAAAGAATTACCTTTGGGCTGTTAATTTTTAGAAAAGTCTGGCAATTAGCATTTTGGTCTTTTTTTATTGATATTAATAAACCGGACAGTTTATCTCTCTTGTGTTTTTCCCGACGTTATTTCAATCGTTAATAAAGCTTATTTTATACTGTATTCAAGTAACACCAGGACGTGATGCATTTTGATTGGTTCTTCTGGTGATCAGTAAGATGGATATATTAACTTTAAATTATAGTATAAAATGAACATTTACATTGGAAATTTGCCCTTCAACATGGGCGAAGAAGATTTGAGAGAAATTTTTGAAGAGTATGGTGAAGTTGCTTCATCTAAAATTATCATGGATAAATTTACCGGTAGAAGCAAAGGTTTCGGTTTCGTTGAAATGGAAGACGATTCTGAAGCTAACAAAGCTATCGAAGAATTGAACAACGCTGAGGTTGCTGGTCGTAACATCAAAGTTAACGAATCAAAACCTCGCGAAAACAACAACCGTGGCGGTGGCGGCGGTGGTTACAACCGTGGTGGCGGTGGTGGTTACGGACGTCGTGACCGTTACTAGAATCAGAAAAGAATTTTTTGATCATATAGGAAAGGGGTTCATTAAGATGAATCCCTTTTTGTTTTTTATAAGACCGGAATTCAAAGTTTTTCTATTTTTGAGTTTCAATTCAACCCGATTATTATTATGAGCAATATCGTTTATCTGAACGGAACATACCTGGCAGCCGATGAAGCAAAAATCTCACCAAACGACCGGGGATTCCTGTTCGCCGATGGTGTATACGAAGTAGCCAAATACTACAATGGTAAGGCTTTTCGTTTCCACGACCATTTAGACCGCCTGAACCGCAGTTTAAAAGAAATTGGTATTGATTATGACACTGAGCAGCTGGAGACTGTTTTTATGGAGCTGATTCAGAAAAACAATATGCTCGACAAACATGCCGGAATTTACCTGCAAATATCGCGGGGCACAGCCAAACGTTCGCATCATTTCCCTGATGAGATTGCACCAACCGTTTATGCCTATGCTTTTGATCTGCCTTCGGCTACAGAAAAACTCGAGAACGGAATTAAAGTAATTACCCGCGAAGATATTCGCTGGCAACGTTGTGATATTAAATCAGTTTCGTTGTTACCCAATACCATGCTTTATAACGAAGCACATCAAAGCAGGGCAGGAGAGTGTATTCTTATCCGCGACGGATTTGTCACAGAAGCAACACACTCAAGCGTACTTTGTGTAAAAAATGGCGTTGTAGTAACACGGCCTTTATCAAACCTGATTTTACCCGGCATTACCCGAAAAATAATTATGGAACTGTGCTCAGCGAATAATATTCCGGTTGAGGAGCGCCTGTACTCCAAAGAAGAACTTTACGAAATGGACGAAGTTTTTATCGCAGGTACAGGAAGCGAAATTTGTCCGGTGGTGCAAATCGAAGATCAGTTGCTTGGTAACGGAAAACCAGGAGAAATAACACGATTGTTGCAAAAGCTGTTTTTTGAGTTGGTTTAATTAGTTTGTTCTTGCAAATTTATACATTCAAAATGGGGATTACCTGTAGGTTGTGCTTTTGCCTGCCGGCGGCCTTCATTTTTGCCTTAATGCAAAAACGAAGCAAAAAGATCAAGGCTGCTTTTGATCTTCACCCTACATTTTCATAAAACCTAAGTTCTGGCGGGTGATCTCCTCGCTCCCTCGGAGCTTCCCGCTCTCACTAAGGTTTCATTTCCACTCCGGGTAAATACCAAAAGAGGCCGGTCCACTTAAGTATTGTTAGCAGATACGAAAGCAATATCGAAGCTTCGACCTCGGCCGGTGAACCGGAAAACAAGTGGTGACGGCGTTAAAAAATTACTGATGTTTGAGGAGGTACGACGAGTTTCAGGAATTTTAGCTGGCATCGCGTAGTTTTTCCGAGTGAAGTGGGCGCAGCCTTGAGTTTTTTGTTTACTTATTGTCTCAAGACAAAAAGTAAAATCCGCCTGATAAGGCTATAGGAACTAAATTCTTGTGTATAATTTTTATCATCTCAACCATGTCACAATTAGAAACGAACAGATTTCAATATTGGCGATTTGGAAAGCCAAATCTTAGACTTCCAAAACAAGTTGATCAAGTTCATTTTGTATGAATGTAAACTCTTCATCCGAAATGTTTAACTCTGCAGCTTTCAGATTTTCCAAAACCTGTTTTTCATTTCGGGCACCGGCAAGTACACATGTGATTCCGGGTTGATTTATGGTCCAGTTTAAAACCAACTGTGCAAGTGTTGCTTGTTTGGCATCAGCAATTGGTTTTATTTTATCCAGAAATGTGTTGATTCGTGACAAGTTCGGCTCCTTAAAAAACGGAGTGCTCGGACGATGATCACCTTCTGCAAATTTATAACCGGCCGTAATTTTTCCGGTTAAAACACCTCTTTGCAGCGGGCTGTAAGCAATAATGGCTTTATCATTGGCAATGCAGTACGGAACCACTTCGTCTTCTATACCGCGGTTAACCATGCTGTACGGAACCTGGTTCGATGAAAGTGTAAAATACTTTTCAGCTTTCTCCATTTCGTTCATGGAGTAATTACTAACGCCACCGGCGCGGATTTTCCCCTGATCTTTTAATATTTCCAGTGCCTCCATGGTTTCTTCAACAGGAGTAGAACTGTCGGGCCAGTGCTGTTGGTAAAGATCTATATAGTCGGTGCCAAGCCGGCGTAAACTGTTCTCACATTCTTTTATTACACTTTCTTTGCTGCCCAAACGATACAAGTTTACCTCGTTCCCCTGGTTATCAAAAGTCTTTTCGTAATGTATATGACCCGATTTCCGGTCCCACACCAAACCAAACTTGGTTAGCAGTTCAACCTTGCTGCGTTTGCCTTTTATGGCTTTTCCTACAAATTCTTCGCTTTGCCCGAAACCGTAAACCGGTGCAGTATCTATGGTGGTCATGCCATTTGCAACGGCAGCTTCAATGGCTTTAACCGACTCATTTTCTTCGGCTCCGCCCCAAAACCATCCGCCAATGGCCCAGGCGCCAAAAGTAATTGGTGTAATTTTTACGTCTGATGCGGGTAACTGCACTTTATTCATGATGTTCAACTTTTCGGGTGAAAATGTTTCGGGAAGTTAGGGATAAAAATTAACTTATCGAACTCCAGTCGAAGCTTGTATCCTTTGATGATAACAGATTTTTAAGAAGCAGTTGATTTTGCTCTTTCTGTAAAAACGGATCATCATCGAGAATGTCGTTAGCAATGTTTCGGGCCTTTTGAAGAATCTCGCCGTCTTTTCCGAGGTTAGCAATTTTCAGGTCGAAACCCATACCGCTTTGCTGTGTGCCTTCCAAATCGCCGGGGCCACGAAGTTTCATATCTACTTCTGCAATTTCAAAACCATCGTTGGTGCGTACCATTGTTTCCAAACGTTTGCGGCTTTCCGTGCTGATTTTATACGACGACATCAGAATACAATACGATTGTTCGGCACCACGCCCAACGCGACCGCGCAACTGGTGCAACTGCGACAAACCAAAACGTTCGGCACTTTCAATTACCATAACCGCAGCATTTGGCACATCAACACCCACCTCAATTACGGTTGTGGCAACCATAATTTGCGTTTCGCCACGTTTAAAAGCTTGCATAGCATTTTCCTTAATGTTGGGTTTCATCTTTCCATGAACCATGCTGATCTTGTAATCAGGAAAGGTCTCCGAAATATGACGATAACCTTCCTCCAGGTTTTTCAGGTCCATTTTTTCCGACTCCGAAATGAGCGGAAAAACGATATAAACCTGTGTGCCTTTATCGATTTGTTGCTTCAAAAAACGGTTCAGCTGCACTCTTCTGTTTTCGAAAAAGTGCATGGTCTGTATTGGTTTTCGTCCCGGTGGCAATTCATCGATAATCGACACTTCCAGATCGCCATAAACAGTCATGGCCAAAGTACGCGGAATGGGTGTGGCGGTCATTACCAAAATATGTGGCGGAATCAGGTCGTTCTTCTTCCAAAGTTTTGCCCGTTGTGCTACACCAAATCGATGTTGCTCGTCGACGATAACAAGTCCAAGTCGTTTAAAACTAACCGTATCTTCAATCAATGCATGCGTACCAATAATTAGCTGCATCTCTCCCGATTGCAGTGCAGCGTGTAATTCGCGGCGTTGCTTAGCCTTTGTCGATCCGGTTAATAGCCCAACATTTATCCCCATCCCGTCCAGCATTCGGGAAATCGATTGGTAGTGTTGTTGGGCGAGAATCTCGGTTGGGGCCATTAAACAACTCTGGAATTCGTTGTCCATAGCCAGTAACATCGTCATTAATGCCACCAGCGTTTTTCCACTTCCCACGTCGCCCTGCAGCAAACGGTTCATCTGGGACGTTCCGTTAACATCGCGCCGGATTTCCTTGATCACCTTTTTTTGTGCATTGGTAAGATCAAAAGGCAGGTATTTTTCGTAAAACGTATTGAAATTAAAGCCAACCTTTTCAAAATGAAATCCTTTGAATTTTTGATTTCTGTTATGTTTTAACGCCAGTATTTTCAGCTGAATAAAAAACAGCTCCTCAAATTTTAATCGAAAGGTGGCGTTTTTAAGTTCAATTGGTTTTTCCGGTTTGTGAATGGCAGAGAGTGCCTGCTCAAGCGGCATTAATTTTAGCTCGCGGGTGAGGTATTCGGGCAGCGTTTCTTTGATTTTTCCCTTTGCCAGCCCAAGCAAAGTGAGTTGAAATTTGTTAATGGTTTTCGAGGTGAGAAACTGCTTTTTCATTTTCTCGGTGGTGTTGTAGTGCCCCTGAAAAAGCCCGATTGGTTTGAGCTGCATTTCCTGCTCGGTTTCCATTTCGGGGTGGACCACACTAATGCGGCCACTAAACAACGCCGGTTTGCCAAAAACAATATAGGTTTTGTTAATCAGGAGTTGCTCCTTTTGCCATTTTATACCCCTGAACCACACCAGTTCCATGGTGCCGGTGTTATCCGAAAAACGGGCAACAAGCCGCTGTTTGCTTCCGGTGCCAACGGTTTCCATCGAGCGCAAAACGCCTTTCACCTGAATGTATGCCATCTCGGTGTTTATGTCGGAAATATTGTAAAATTTGGTGCGGTCGATGTATTTGTATGGATAATAATAGATCAAATCTCTGAAGGTTTTTATTTTCAGCTCTTTGAATAAAATTTCCGCACGTTTTGGCCCCACGCCGGGTAAAAATTTTATTTCCTGATTGAGAAATTCTGGCATGCAGCAAATATACATATTCACACAAATTGCGGCAACAGCGAATAATACCGAAATATTCAAAAGAAATTAACTGTTGGGTACAGTTTTTGTAATAAAGCGAAAAGTTTTACCATTTGTATTTCAGAGTGAGCCTTAAGCGAAATGGTGAAATTATCCCGATATTTCGGGAGTTAATGCCGATTGAAAGGAGGAATTATCTGAAAATAAGCTTAATTTAATTTCACATCGGTATTACTTATGATAATAAATCTTAAAAAATGCTATTTCCAGTCTGAGAACAGCTGGAAAATCATATTTTTAACAACGATTCGTTCGTTACATGTAATGCGACAAAAAAAATACTACAAATACATAAAATAAAGCTATGCCGGAAAAAATTATTCATCTCGAGAACATTGTAAAAACATATAAGGTTGGAACGCAGGAAGTTCGTGCCCTTCGTTCGGTTTCTATTGATATTTATAAAGGCGAATATGTTGCCATTATGGGCGCCTCGGGTTCGGGGAAATCAACTTTAATGAACATTATTGGCTGTTTGGACACTCCAACCAGTGGAAAATACGTGTTGAACGGAAATGATGTGAGCAGCCTGTCGGATGATAGTTTGGCCGAAATTAGAAACTCGGAGATCGGTTTTGTATTCCAGGTATTTAACCTTTTGCCACGTAATTCAGCTCTTGAAAACGTAATGTTGCCACTGGTTTATGCCGGAAAGCGCAAGGCCGAACGCAAACAAATGGCCGAAGCCACCCTTGTTGACGTAGGATTAGAAGACCGTATGGAACACAAGCCCAACGAATTGTCGGGAGGACAACGCCAACGTGTGGCCATTGCCCGTGCGCTGGTAAATAAGCCTGCTTTACTTTTGGCCGATGAGCCAACCGGTAACCTCGATTCAAAAATTTCGGAAGAAATTATGAAACTTTTTGCTGAAATTCACAGAAAAGGGAACACCCTGGTTATGGTAACCCACGAAGAAGATATTGCCGAACACGCACATCGTATTATAAGATTAAAGGACGGAGAAGTGGAGTCGGATATAATTAATGAGAATCCGATTTATTAACCTAATTTCGATTCTAAAATAGCTCACAGCTTTAGCTATTTTTAGTCAGAAACTTTCACCAATTTTAGAAGTACTATCGGGATAATACAAGAAAATTGGAGGAAGTTTATGGCAAAAAGAGCAAAGCCTATAAGGAAAGTCCTTCTCACGCCATCTTTACAATTAAAATTGTTTGAAATAACCCGTTATTCCTGCATAATTTTAATTCTAAATCTGACGCAATTATGACTTTCTGTGAAAATATTTTAGAAACGAATTTAGGTTATTAACTTTGTAAAATCGTTTACGATATTATATCCCGAATGGTAAACATCTCGGGATTTTTTATGTTCTTCAATTACAAAAGAATTTACATGTCAGGAGATTTTAAAATATATACAAAAACCGGCGACGACGGTACAACTGGACTTGTTGGTGGCAGCCGTGTTAAAAAATACGATCTGCGTTTAGAGAGTTACGGAACGGTTGATGAATTAAATGCCTGTATCGGTGTTATCCGATCATTCGATATTGATCCGGCAGTGAAAGATTTACTGCTGAAAATTCAACATAAACTTTTCAACATTGGTTCGCGCCTGGCTTCGGATGAAAAAGGGCAGGAGTATACAGCGCAACTCATTGTTAAAAATGAAGATATTGAGGTGTTGGAGAAAGCAATTGATTCATACCACGAAACGCTGCCCGAACTGCGGAATTTTATCCTTCCGGGAGGGGAACTGTCAGCAGCTCAGTGCCATATGGCTCGTACCATTTGCCGGAGGGCAGAGCGTCGAATTGTTGAATTCTCAGAACAAACTCCTGTTCAGCCCGAATTGATCAAGTATATTAACCGGCTTTCTGATTATCTGTTTGTTCTGGCCCGAAAACTCGCTCATGACAAAGGGATCGACGAAACAACCTGGCAGTATTGATATTTTTTTTTCAGGAAAGTTTTTTCATATCTATTTTTTGTTATATTCGCGCCAAAGTAAAAAATCGAGTTTAACCACATAAAAACTGTAGACACATGTATTGGACTCTGGAATTAGCATCGAAGTTAGAAGATGCACCTTGGCCGGCAACAAAAGACGAGTTAATTGATTATGCAATACGTTCGGGTGCTCCGCTTGAAGTAATTGAAAACTTGCAGGAGATTGAGGATGAAGGTGAGATGTACGAAAGTATTGAGGATATTTGGCCGGATTATCCAAGTAAGGATGATTTCTTTTTTAACGAAGATGAATACTAGCAATAAAATGATAGTATATAAAGCATCCGTCTGATGGCGGATGCTTTTTTTATTTCTTTTTAGAGGCTTAAAGTTTTCCAGCCTTCTTTTAAGTAGTCGGATAACGGAACGCCCATTCCTTTAACATCAACACCCATTTCGGCTAATTTTTCGTCAACATCGTACATTTTGGCGCAGTATAAACACGCTTCGATTTTTACACCTGCTTCCTGCATCTTTTTAATGTAATCCTGTATCATTTCATTTTCGGCAGCCAGTTTTGCCGATGGTCCCCAAATAATCAGAACCACTTCGTCGAACCAACCTTGCTTTTTGGCATTGTAGGTGTACATAAAAGCCATTTTTTCGGCCACGTCCGGATCGCCGCTGGTCCACAGCACTGCCAGTTTGTTTTTATTTTCCTCCATTGGTTTGTTGTTTGTTGCCATTGCTACACTGCAAAGCAGGATTAAAAATACGAGTACTAAATTACGTTTCATAGTCTAAGATTTTAAATGTCTTTTGCCAATTCTTTTATTGGAATTAAATCAAGTTCCGAGTAGTTGGATAATTGATTCTTAGCAATAAACTCTTTATTCAACAAATAGAGTTTGCTGTTAAATTTATCTTGCGGAAAGGTGTTCTCTTCAGAAAATTCTTCCATATCAAATTCAGTAAAGTTCAGTTCGCAGGCCGATAATTCCCATCCATTATCCTCATTCATATATAACAAGGGTAGCCCATGTGTTCTGCAGATGATTGGCCGCTCGGCATAGATTTCGCATTTGTGGTTATTCAGAAAAATACAACTTGATTCATCTTTATTGGAGTTAAAATTAGGTTTATCACCGCGTTCTTTTAGCGCTTCAACAATGCTGTAAAATTCTACCGGAAAGATGCTGTAATCCATACAACACAGGTCGCAGCCAGCTTTACATTTCATATGTTTTTTGTGTTGCGTTTCCAGTTTTTCCGATAATTCGTCAATGTTATTTCGTAATGTTTTGTATGCAGTAAAATCCATATTTTTCTATTGTTTTTGAAATAGCAAAGGTAAGCAATCAAATGAAAGTGAAAGAAATGGAAAATTTACCCGTCATTAAAACAGAAGTGTCTTTTTTTGGAAAGCAAATCCCTCAATTAGTCGTATATTTGTAATCTTTTGCAGAATAGAACAGAATAGTAATTAGTAAAATAAAAAGAGCACGCAATAAAATTTAAACCACAAGGAATAAAATAGTGCTTGTGTGTTATGTCTGTTGCCAACTAAAAAATAGAACAATTATAAACAGATGAAAAAATCAATTTTAAACCTAATTCTAATTTTTTGTGCTTTTGCAGTATTTGCACAAAATGAAAATCTCGAATTTTTAGATCCGGCGCTTCCGATGGAGGAGCGTGTTGATTTGCTGGTGTCGCAAATGACCCTGCAGGAAAAAGTTGATCAACTGGAGTATACATCAAAAGCAGTTAACCGTTTGCAAGTGCCGGAGTACAACTGGTGGAACGAGTGTTTACACGGAGTGGCCAGGGCAGGTTACGCAACGGTTTTTCCGCAATCGATTAGTATTGCTGCCTCGTGGGATGCCGATTTGGTAAGCCGTGTTGCAGTTGCTATTTCTGATGAAGCGCGTGCAAAACATCATGAGTTTGTTCGTCGCGACAAAAGAGGCATTTACCAGGGACTCACGTTTTGGTCGCCAAACATCAACATCTTCCGCGATCCGCGTTGGGGACGTGGACACGAAACTTACGGTGAAGATCCGTACCTCACCGGAATTTTAGGAACCCGGTTTGTTAAAGGACTTCAGGGCGATGATCCGAAATACCTGAAAGTAGTGGCTACCGCAAAACATTATGCAGTACACTCAGGGCCGGAACCATTGCGTCACGAATTTAATGCGCTGGTAAGCGAACGCGATCTACGCGAAACTTATTTGCCGGCATTTCGCATGTTGGTGAAAGACGGAGGAGCTTATTCAGTAATGGGGGCTTACAACCAGTTCCGCGGAGTTCCGTGTTGTGCCAGCGATGAACTAATTGGTATTTTACGCAACGACTGGGGATTTGATGGTTACATCGTGTCTGACTGTTGGGCTATTTCCGATTTTTTTACTTTTCAGGATTTCTCAAAAGATGCCGCTGAAGCAGCGGCTGTGGCTGTTAAAGCCGGTACCGATTTAAACTGTGGAAATTCATACCGTCATCTTATCGAGGCAGTTAAGCGCGGTTTGATCACGGAGGATGAAATTGATATTGCCGTAAAGCGCTTGTTTACTGCCCGTTTTAAGCTGGGAATGTTTGATCCGAATGAAGACGTGCCTTACGCACAAATTCCATTTTCGGTGAATACATCGAAAGAGAATAATGAGCTGGCACTGGAAGCAGCACGAAAAAGTATTGTTTTACTGAAAAACCAGGATAAAACATTACCGCTTTCAAAAGACATCAAAACTCTTGCTGTTATTGGCCCAAATGCTGATAACTGGGAGTCGCTGGTTGGAAACTACAACGGTATTGCCAAAAATCCGGTAACCGTGTTAAAAGGATTACAAAATAAATTGCCGAACACCAAAATACTTTATGCCGAAGGAAGTCATTTGGCCAAAGGAGTTAGTAACCTGCATGCGATTCCTGCAGAGTTTTTGCAAACCGAGGATGGAACACAAGGTGTAAAAGGGGCGTATTTTAATAATGCAGAACTGGAAGGCGAACCAATGTTTACCCGAATTGATGGAAATATAAATTTTTACTGGGAAGCCGATGCACCAACACCTGAAATGAATGATGATAATTTTAGTGTGCGCTGGACTGGCTACATTGTTCCTCCGGTGAGTGGAGAGTACCGGATTGGATGTTGGGGAATGCCAAAACTAGATATTTGGCTTGAAGGAGAAAAGTTACTGAGTCATAAATCCGAGCACCATGCCTTTCATCACGAAAAGGCTGTAAAAATGGAGGCTGGCAAAAAGTATAAATTTGTTTATGAGTACGCCAACTTTCATGGCGAAGGAGATGCAAAACTGTTGTGGGCTATGCCGAACCAAAACCTGAAACAGGAAGCCGTAGAAGCAGCTCAAAAAGCCGATGCTGTTGTTTTGGTACTTGGCCTTTCGCAACGTCTCGAAGGCGAAGAAATGGAATTGGAAGTAGATGGTTTTGAAGGTGGCGATCGTACACATTTAAAACTTCCGGCAACACAACGCGAATTGATGAAAGCCATTGAAGCAACCGGTAAACCTGTAATTCTTGTTTTACTAAACGGAAGTGCACTGGCGGTTAACTGGGCCGACGAAAACCTGGAAGCAATCATTACTGCAGGTTATCCGGGGCAGGAGGGCGGAAACGCTGTTGCCGATGTGTTGATGGGTGATTATAATCCGGCAGGACGTTTGCCGGTTACCTATTACAAATCAGTTGATCAGTTGCCGCCGTTTGAAGAATACGATATGGAGAACCGCACTTACAAGTACTTCAATGGTGAACCATTATATCCTTTTGGCTACGGATTGAGTTATACTTCTTTTACTTATTCAGATGTAAAACTGGCAAAGCAGGCCAAAATTGGCGATACCATTGAAATTAGTGCCAAAGTAACCAATATCGGAGATGCAGTAGGCGAAGAGGTTGTTCAGCTCTACCTAAAAGACATGGTCGCATCGACACCACGACCGAAATATCAGTTGGAGGGTTTTCAGCGAATTGCGTTAAAACCGGGTGAAACTAAAACGGTGAAGTTTGTACTTGAGCCTCGTCAGTTTTCCATTATTGGCGCTGATGATAAGCGGGTAATCGAACCCGGAGATTTTACACTATTTGTTGGTGGTAGTCAGCCCGAAGGAAAAGGGAAAAATTGTATTTCAAAAACAATTGAATTGAAAGGAAAGAACACTTTTATTGAATAGGGTAAAAATTATGCAACATCGAAAAAGGTCTGCTAACATCTGATTAGCAGACCTTTTTTTTGCTCTTCTATTAAAAAACGATTTTTAATAGAAAAATATGATCTGTATTAAAAGTGTTGATTTTGCTGGCGATTTGTTAAAATAATGAACATATAGTTGAATTGTCGAAGAGGGTATTATAGGAAATAATGAAATTATGTTATAATTTACAATAAAACCAATCGCTGTTTAATTGTTAAAACCTTTATTAATCATGAAAAAGTATTTAGTTTTAATTGTAATGGCACTGGCCATTGTAATTGTTTCTTGTGAAAAAACAGAAGAGTTTTCTGTTACAAACCCCGATCAGGTGGAGTTTATAACTCATTCTGAAGTGGTGATCCCCGGGCAATATATTGTATTGCTCGAATCCTCTAACTTAAAATCTGCTTATAAAAGTAAAGCTGAAGCAGATCGTGCAGTAGCAACTAAAGCGATAAAAATAAGCAACGCTGCCAACATTAATTTGGGTGAGCCCAAAATGGTGTACAGCCAAGCTATTGAAGGTGTAGTTGTAAACATTACTGAAAAGGAAGCCAAGGCCTTAAAATCTACTGATGGTGTTGCCGGTGTTTACGCCGATAAAATGGTAACATTAAAAAAACCTGGAACCGATCCGGGAGATGCTCCTTCCCAGGTTGTTCCTTATGGAATTACACGGGTTGGTGGTACCACATATAACGGAACCAATAAAGCCTGGATTATTGATACGGGTATTGATCTTGACCATCCCGATCTTAATGTTGATCAAACTCTTGGCGTTACATTTATCACCAGAACTACAACCCCGGAAGATGATAATGGACACGGATCACATTGTGCAGGTATAGTTGCAGCAATCGACAACGAAATTGGAGTTGTTGGTGTAGCAGCAGGCGCAACCGTTGTTCCTGTTAAAGTTCTGGATCGAAAAGGTTCCGGAGCCTATTCCGTAATTATTGCCGGAGTTGATTATGTTGCTGCAAATGCCGATCCCGGTGATGCAGCAAATATGAGTTTAGGCGGTGGTGTTTATGAGCCTATCGACCTGGCTGTTGCCAATCTTGGAGCGCAAGGTATATACGTGGCACTTGCTGCCGGAAATGAATCAGATGATGCCGAAAACCACTCGCCGGCAAGAACTGAAGGAGTTAATATCTATACCGTTTCGGCAATGGATAGCAATGACTACTGGGCTTATTTCTCAAATTATGGCGAACATGTTGATTACTGCGCTCCCGGAGTAAGCATTCTTTCTTGTTACAAGAGTGGTGGTTTTGCAACCATGAGCGGAACATCAATGGCTGCTCCACATGTTTGTGGATTGTTGCTGGCAACCGACGGACATCTGTCAACAGATGGATACGTATCCGGTGATCCTGATGGAGATGCAGAACCAATTGCGCATATGTAGTTAAAATAATCAAATATAAACCCCGATTGGTAAAATAAAAGGCGCAGTTATTAGCTGCGCCTTTTTAAATTACCCTTCGCATAGTAAGCTATCTTCCAATTCGGTACGAAAATTTTACCAGGAAGACATTATGTGGTTTCTCATCAAAGAGATCAGATAAGTCGTTACCAAAATTAAAGTTCCCCCTGTTGTCATAACAGCCACGGTTTTGCGACCATACCAGGTAGATCATTGAACCGGGACGATATTCCCAGCGAACTACCAGGTTTGATAAGAACTCTTTTACATTAAAATCGGGATTGTCAAAACTATAATCGGTTTGGCCATTTAAGGTTTCATCAATGTGGTATACACTGTTCTCGGTGTCGTAAGTAATCTGCTCACCCGAGTACAATGCAAACCGGTCGTTTATATCATCTGCTTTACTATCAGTTATGTATTTAAACGCATCGTAATCGCCGGTTGCAATAAAAGGCTGTCCCCAAAATTGCACGGTCAAATCAGGCGTTACATTATAATTTATCCGAATCGATGTACTGAACGTTTTTTGCTGAATGGTTCCCATTATGTAACGTTTGTCGTTCATGTGGTCTTGCTGCGTAATATATTGAAGCTGATTGTCGCTTACGCCGAATTCCGGACTAATTTCAATTTGCATGGCCTTAACGGGGCGGTATCCAAATTCTACCTCAAAGCTTTTTCTCGAGTAGTAACCTTTTTCGTTACTCCAGTTCATTCCTCCATCGGCTCCGTATGTGAATTTCTTCTGTGGGTTGGAAAATAAACCGGCATAAAAACTGTGATTTCCGGGAGTTTTCATCGCCGGGCCGCCACGTAGTGCCGAATGTGAAAGCTGTTCGCCGTTAAAATTTATACTTGAAAAGGCCCGCCAAAAGTTTTTAAACTGGGCATGCCCGTTAATATTACCACCAGCTCCCAATAAATTGCCGCCAAAATCAGAACCAGTCCACTGGTTAAAGTTAAGGCCCATACTCCTGAAAATGGAGAAGGGCTCGAACCATCGATATCCTACCCAAAAGGCTTGCATAATCTCGTCAACCTCGGGTGTGTAACCAATATCATTAATTTCCAAACCCGGCGATTTCCAGCTAAATATTCCTGCAAATTTCAGTCTTCCTCCGCTTTTACCGATATTGAATTTTCCGCCGGTGCCCGAAAGTGAAGTTCGTGTTGAATCAAGTGTAACATAGTCGGCATCAGGGCGCTGATAGGTTCGCGAATAGGAAGTTTGCGTGTTCTGGATCGCTTCTTCGCTACCTTCAACACGGCTAAAATATACTCCACCATCTACAAACCAATCTTTGTTGTGCCATTTGTGTACAAAATCAACACCGCCGGTGTAAGCGTTTTTGTGCAAAAACTCCAGATGCTCATCATTTATATTTCTGTTGACGGCGGTTAGCATTCCACCTATATAAGTATTGCCCTCGTCAAAATCCTTCTGAACTCTGCCTACGAAATAATTGGTTAAGGGCTCAACCACCTCGGTTTTGTTGCCCGAAATGCCTTTTATTTCAGCTTCTTCTTCTGCAGTTACACTTTCAATTACCCCGATGGACCAGCCGCTTTTTGTTTTTCCGGTTATTTTTGCTGCACCCAGTATACGAGTAAAATCAGGTGTGTCGGCATATTCATCATTTGCCAGATCGGGAGAATGATTGGGGCGTCGTCCGATTCGGCGCGAGTAAAACAGGTTATTGGCCGATTGATCGCCATCGCCAAAAGCAAGTTTGTATGACAGGATGTTGTTACCCTCGATAAAAAATGGTCGCTTCTCTCTGAAGAAGGTTTCGTAAGTACTTAGGTTTACCTGCGACGGGTCGGCTTCAACCTGCCCAAAATCGGGGTTAATCGTTAAATCCATAGTCAGGTAGTTGGTGAGACCGATTTTGGCATCTAAACCGGCATCAAAACCATTTGATTTTCCCGATTTCAGAAATGGATTTTCAGGCTCCTTTTCAAAACGTTCAGTACGGGCAACCATATATGGAGTAACATTCAATGAGTTTTGTGGTTTTATATTTTCAATTCCCCGTAAAATACCAAACTGCGAGGTAAAACCAGCCGTTTCGCGTTTCATGGGTTGCCACGACGAAAGTTCGTCTTCCCTGAAAATATAGCGAAATACATTCAGTCCCCAAATCTGTTCGTCGTTTTCATCAAACCGCAATTGGGTGAGGGGAATCCTCATTTCTGCGTTCCATCCGCTTTTAGTTAATGATGTTTTTGCATACCAAATCGGGTCCCAGGTATCGTCTTCGTTATCGCCATCATTGGTACTTACCATATCCGAACGTACTCCTGCTGCCGATACTATAAATGCAAATGAGGTTCGTTTGTCAAAATACGAGTCGATATAAACGCCGGCAAGATCGCCATTTGTCTCATCTCGTCGGGTCATCCGCATGGAAATACTGTCCGGATCATCGAACGATCGTATAGCCACATAAAGGTTGTTGGCATTGTATAAAATGGCATATTCTGTTTGCCGGGTTGGCGCTTCACCTTCGTTGGGCTCGTGCTGAATAAAGTTGTTTTCCCAGTTGGCATTTTGCCATTCCTGTTCATCAAAAACACCGTTAATATTTATTTCAAGGTTTTCGGCGGTTGTAGCTTTGTAAGTTCGTTTCTCCTGTGCAGATATGGTTTGTATAAATACAAAGAATAAGAGGACAGTCGCAATTTTCATTGAATGGTTTTTTCAATAAGACTGTCAAATTTTAAATGTGTTACACTATAAATTACTTTTTAAGATTTTTCGATGTGATTTTTAGTCATATTTATTCTGCTGGCTCCCATATAAAAGAACCATGCAGCAATAGCCATTAAAACATGACTGGCCGAAATGTGGTTAAACCACTGATGTATGGAAATATTATTCATAAAAAATAAAGCAGCAACAGCTGCAAAAGCAACACCGATAAGAATGAATTTGCTGGCTTTATTACGAGTTTTTATGAATAGAAATCCTTCTAGCGAAAGCACAACAAACATTAACCCGTAACCTGAATGAAATTCTACATAAAAAAAATTGAGCGTAACAATTGTTAATGTTAAAAAGGTTAGAAATTCAATAATATTCAGGAACCCTAAAATCTTTACTATCTTCTTTGAAAGTTCTATTCGCGTGTGCTCAATCGCTGCCCGCTCTACAAACATTATTGAAAACATACTTGTTATCCATCCTGGTAATTTCCAGTAAAAGTTAAAATTATACAGAAATGCATGACCAATTAGTCCTCCTAAAGCCGTTGCTATTCCCATTATCAGGAAGTAAAGTTTGAAATAGGTAAATACCTTTTCGTTTTTGTTTTTATTGTGAATTTTATAGGCAAAAATGAAACACAGAACCGAAACAAGGAGATCGGTGAGGGTAACAACCGGCTCGTCAATCTTTACTCCAAAAAGGTATATCGTGTTTATTTCTTCCATCCAGATTATTGAGGTGTTTAAACAGCATATTATGTTTTAACTATAATGGACTGCTGCTTTTTTTGTTCAAAAAGCACTATTGATTTTTATTTATTGAGTAGCTTTATCAAAAATCAAAATAACCAACGAGAAATCCAAATTATGAAACAGTCTTGTATTTTTATTTTGTTACTCCTTTCAACTTATTGTTTTTCATGCGCTAATGAAACGGAAAAAGAAAAACGGTTTAATGCAGAAAAAGACTTGCTGGTAATGCAGTTCGACTGCAAAACCGATGTAGACGATATTCACTCGGCTGCTGCTTTTAAAACCTTGCTTTCCAGCCCTGAGTTTAAAAAAGTCAACTACTTTGCAGTTGCCGGAACATATGGGATTCAGGAGGGATTATATGTGCCTCCAAACGAGCTTTTTCAGCAGGCATTTAAAGATAAGTGGGCTGATGCACATGCGAACCGGACAAAAGCGATTGAGCAAATGAAAAAGGTATCACTTCAATGTCTGCAAAAAGGAGGAAATGTTTGGATTGCAGAGGCCGGACAATCTGATTTTTCGGCAGCGCTTATAAAAGCCATTCAAAAACATACGCCTGAAATTAAGACTACCGAACGAATTCATATTGTGCAACACAGTAATTGGAATGAAGAGGTTACATCACCAGAAAGCCTGGCTTATGCGAAAGCGAACAGTCATTACCATAAAATTCCTGATGGCAATGCAGTAGGTAACGGAACTCCGGGTTTTAGAACTCCTGGCTACAGCGATTGGAAAACTAAATTAAAAGATGCTGAGCTACTGAAGTTGTGGCAACTGGCCGTTGAAATTGGTTTGAGGTACAACGGTAAAGACGGGCGATACAACAATGAAGCAGTTGCTGCTGGTGGGCTTGATTTTTCTGACTTGTCGGAAGTTTGCTGGATTTTGGGATTGCAGGATATAAAAGATACCGATGAGTTTATCAATACTTTTGGACGGTAGAATCTAATCCGGTACTGAACGATGAAGCCTTTTTGAATATCAGTAAAGATATTGACTAAAAAGAGGACAATTAAGCAGATATTCTCGTTGGTCAGACAAATTTTGATTAAATCAGGTTAACGATTTTTAGCTATACCAACAGATAAAAGGTGTTTCACGATAATTTATTTAGTTTTGGCCCTCGAAAATAAAAAACTATGGCTAAAAAGAAATTATTATGGGGCGCTGTTATGGCTGTTTTTCTGGCATCGTGCGGAGCACCAAAAGTATTGATCACCCCAAAAACTGAAGCAACAAATTTTGAAGCAACAGGAAATTATTCGCAGGCACTGACTGCCTGGGCGAGTTATTTCGAAACAACAGCAATTGAGGAGGTAGCTGGGGCAGATTTCGCTCAGGCGGCAAAAACGGCATTTAAAGCCGGCAACGCTGCACAGGCAATCGGTTGGTTCGATCAGGCGCGTTATAAAAATTATGCTGATGCCGGAATGTACCAAACACTGGCCGCTATATACAAGCAACAGGATAATTTATCGAAAGAATTATCGGCACTGGAGTACATCACCGAAAATTTCGGGAGCGATAATAGCGAAGTTAATACACGTTTACTGGCTATTTATACCGAAATTGATGCAAACGACAAAGCTTTGGCAGTGTGGGAAACATTGGATGGTGTTTCAAGAAATAAAGAGAAGAATCTTGATTATTACTTTGAGGTGAATAAAGCATTGGAAAACAAAGCTGTTTGCGATAGTTTGGCTGAAGTATTGCTGGATAAAAATCCCGACCATATGGATGCATTGGAATGGAACGCAAAAAAATATTACTGGGCCGGTCAAAACCGCTACGAACGCGAAATGGCGAAATACAACGCGAACAAAACCCGCAAAAACTATAACACGCTTTTAAAAGAACTGGATTTGGTAACTGCCGATTTTAAAAAAGCTTTACCTTATTTAGATAAACTTTGGAAGCTGAATCCCGGAAAAGAATATGCCGGTTACCTGGCCAATATATACGCCCGGTTTGGAGACGAAGACAAGACCGAATATTATAAAAACTATATGAAGTAAAAAAAAATGGCTGCTAATCAATTAGCAGCCATTTCTTTTTTATAGCATTCTTTTTTTATTTCTCCATCAAATTAGCCTTCAGAAAATTCACCATTTTGGTGTACAAATGCATACTTGTATTTCCGCCCCGTATTCCATGGTTGCGGTTGGTGTACATCGCCATTTCGAACTGCACGCCCGCCTGTACCATTTTTTCGGTCATTTCATAAGTATTTTGTGCATGCACGTTATCGTCGGCTGTTCCGTGAACAATCAATAAATTCCCTTTTATATCTCCTGCATGAGAAAGTGGTGAGTTATCGTCGTAACCTTCCGGGTTTTCTTCAGGCGTGCGCATAAAACGTTCGGTGTAAACAGTGTCGTAAAAACGCCAGCTGGTTACCGGTGCAACCGCAATACCGGCTTTAAAAAGATCGCCACCTTTTTCAAGCGTTAACAGGGTCATAAACCCACCGTAACTCCACCCGAAAATAGAAATGTTCTCAGCATCAACATAAGGCAGGGTGGTGAGGTATTTTGCGGCTTCCACCTGGTCGTCTGATTCGTATTTCCCCAATTGCATATAGGTCACTTTCCTGAAATCTTCGCCACGGGCACCAGTTCCGCGTCCATCAACGCAAACCACCAGAAAACCTTCCTGTGCCAGGTATTCATTCCAGCTAATGCCACCCCACGAGTCTCTAACGCTTTGAGAATTCGGGCCGCTGTACTGTGTCATAAAAACCGGATATCTTTTCGAGGCATCAAAATCGTTGGGTTTTAGCATCCAGCCATTCAGTTCAATTCCTTCAGATGTGGTAAACGTGAAAAACTCCTTTTGCGGAATTTGCAAACTCTTAACAGTATTTTTTAATACCGTATTGTCTTGCAGAAATCGGATTTGTTCGCCCTTTTTATTGTCGTGCAAGGTAATGTAATTCGGCACTTTTGCACTGCTGTAATAGTTAATGTAGTATTTAAAGTTGGTGCTGAAAACCGCGCTGTTTGTTCCTTCAAGCGTCGATAGTTTTCCTTTCTCCTCTTTATCCTGGCTAACGTAATAAACCTCGCGCCGCAAAGGCGATTCGGCAGCAGCCTGGTAGTAATAAAGTTCTTTTTCGGCATCGTAACCATAAAAGTCGGTTACATCAAATTCGCCTTCGGTGAGCTGGGCAATTTCAAAACCTTGTTTGTCGTAGAGGTACAAGTGCGACCAGCCATCGCGTTCGCTTTGAACCACAAAACTTCCATCTTCCAAATAGGTGAATGCATCCAGAAAATTCTCGGCAATGTAGCGCTTGTTTTTCTCTGTAAGGAAGTTACGCGAGTCGCCAGTGTACGGATTGGCATATAAAAGGTCTATTTGGTTTTGGTGGCGGTTTAAACGCATAATAACCAGCTCGTTATCATCGGGAGTCCATTTTAAGCGCGGTATATAAATATCGGTTTTTTCGCCAATGTCAACTTTAATGGCAATTTTGGTTTTCACTTCGTACGAATAAACTTCTACCTTCGAGTTGGCTTCACCGGCTTTGGGGTATTTAAAAGTGTATTCTCCGGGATACAATTTATTGTCGCTTATCGTCGGTGCGGCTCCGGCGTACATAGGCATTGAAAATTCAGGCACTTCCGTTTCATCAAAACGAATGTAAGCAAGAAATTTGCTGTCGGGCGACCACCAAAAAGCCTTGTTGAAGCCAAATTCTTCTTCGTAAACCCAGTCGGGAGCACCGTTTATAATCTCGTTAAATTTTCCATCAGTAGTTGCCTGGTGAGTGCTTCCAAAACGTAAGTTTTTAATGAAAATATTGTTGTCGCGTACATAGGCCACGTAATTACCATCGGGCGAAAAAGTTGCCAGTTGCTGGGCACCTTTGTCTGAAAGTTGTGTAAGTTCTTCGGTAACCGAATTCCACACATAAAACTCTGCCGTGTACGAGTGGCGATAAATCGATTTACGCTCGGTTGTCAGCAATATTTTTGTTTCGTCATCACTAAATTCGTAGGCCGAAAACGAAGAAATAGGGGCATCCTTAACTTTGGTAATATCAAAAAGAACTTCAACTTCTTCACCGGTTTGGTAGCTGTATTTTACAATCTGGGTTTGTTGCTCCAATGTGGTGTAATGGATTCCGTCGTTCATCGAACGCAAGCCGTAAACCGACTGTGCCCGAAAAGTTCCTTTTACTAAAATATCTTCTAACGTAATTTTTTGCGGCTGTTGTGCCTGTACCGTAAAAACGGTTAAAAATGTGACCAATAAAATAAACAGTTTCTTCATGTCATTTCTTTTGTATGGTGAACAAAAATAGAAAAATGTTCATCGAATGATGAATGACATTTAAAGAATATCAGAATTTAAACGATAGGAAATTTTCTTACGGTGGCGCCCCGCAATAAAAAAACATGCAGAATGTTGCAATAATTGAGACCTGGAGTATAAAAAAAGGATGCGATCCTCGTAGCTGTCAGTTACGGATGCATCCTTTTTCGCTTTAATCCAAATCTATTTCTATTCTAAAAGCTCGTAGTCGTGCATTTCTTTCATAAAAGCAACAAAGTCATCTTTCTTTTCCGTATCCATCCATTGCATAGCGCTTCGTGGATGTTCGTTTAAGGCTCCGGTAATTAAATATGGGATGTGGTAACCCCAGTCGATTTTTTCCTGCCAAGGTTTTACCTGCGTTTGAATGGCTTCCAGCAACGGAAGAAGCCGGTATTTAGGGTTTTTCAGAAATGCGATAAGAATTTCAATGGGGCAGTTTCCGGCACCACGGCCCATTCCCAGCAAAGTGGCATCAAGCATGGTAACGCCGTTAATCAACGATGTTACGGTGTTCGACATTGCCAGTTGCATGTTGTTGTGCGCATGAATTCCCAATTCTTTTCCGGGCAGGGCAGCAGCATATTTTTTTACCAGCTTCTCAATGCTTTCGCAATACAAGCTACCAAAGCTGTCTACCACATAAATAATAGGTACCCGCGATTTTGCAAGGGTGATCAGGGCTTCATCCAAATCCGATTCGTTAACTTTCGAAACGGCCATCAGGTTAATGGTAACTTCGTAACCTTTGTCCATACAATGTTCGGCCAGCCAAATGGCTTTATCAACCTGGTGACAGTAGCAGGCAACACGCATCATATCAATCAGACTTTCGTTTGCCGGCGGAATATCTTCCGGTGCAATACGGCCAATATCGGCCATTGCCGAAAGTTTTAGCTTGGTATCGTTATCGCCAACAACACGACGCAGATCTTTATCGTCGCAAAATTTCCATGGACCAACTTCATCTCTCGAAAAAGCCGATTCGCTGCTTTTGTAGCCAATTTCCATGTAATCAACACCGGCTTCAACACAACCTTTGTACACGCCACGTACAAAATCGTCGCTAAATTGCCATTTGTTCATCAGCCCGCCATCGCGAACTGTACAGTCCATTACTTTTATGTCTGCTTTATACATTACTGTTATTTTTGTTTTTTAATAAGTTCATTTCGTGCTTAATGTTGCTCTCTACCAAAAGCGTGTATATCTGCTCAAAAACGTCGGCATTTAATCCTTTCGATTCTGCCCAATCTCTGCGCTGCTGAATTACCGCATCTTTTCTTTCCTGCGCTATAATTGCATCTTTATCGTTTTTAAATCGAACAACGGCTTCCACATATTTATGTCGCTCGGCAAAGAGTAAAATGATATGTTCATCAATTTTGTCAATCTCATTTCTAAGTTCTTCCAGAGAATGACAATCTTTCGGATCTTTAAACCCCATACTTCAAAAAATTAATATCTATTGATTTTTATTGCTGTCTCCCACAAAGAAATCAATAAAATGCCAAGAAATGCATTAAAATATAATTGCAAATGCGCATTTAGTATTAATTTAAATACAATCTGAATAGAAAAGCTTTAAATTGAAAGTTGCTTCCGATTGTGAAATGCACTCGGAATTACTTAGCAACTTTTAGTGAATCTGGCATTTAACAGCCCAGTGTTGAAAAAACGTTACAATTGCCTAATATGCAGGCACCCGATGCTTTCTAGTATCAATGTATTGATTATCTTTGCCGCTCGATAGTAATTTAGCTTTGCAGCAGAAGATTTTAAAACCGAAAACTTCTGACTGTATTTGAATTACAACATTTAGAATAACAGATAGATTTCAATAGCAATATTGAAGCAAAAAAATAGTAACAGTAAAATGATAAAAATTACACTTCCTGACAACAGTGTGCGCGAGTTTGCGGAGCCTGTTAGTGGTTTAGAGATTGCCAAATCGATCTCGAACCGTCTGGCAAAGGATGTGCTGTCGATTTCGGTTGACGGCGAAGTTTGGGATTTATCGCGGAAAATTGACCACGATGCCAATATTAAACTGCACACGTGGGACGACAGAGAAGGAAAAGAGACATTCTGGCACTCATCAGCTCACTTAATGGCTGAAGCTATTGAAGCTTATTATCCGGGTACCAAATTTGGTATTGGCCCAACTGTTGATACCGGATTTTATTACGATATCGATCTTCCTGAAGGAAAAGTGCTTTCGGAAAAAGACCTGCAAAAAATCGAGCAAAAAATGCTTGAACTGGCACGTCAGAAAAACGATATAGTTCGTTCTGATATTTCGAAAGAAGATGCATTGGCCAAGTTCACTGAAAAGAACGATGAGCTAAAGCAGGAGTTGATTAGCGAATTGGAAGACGGAACGATTACCTTGTACAAACAGGGAAATTTTACTGATTTATGCCGTGGGCCACACTTGCCAAACACCAGCTATATTAAAGCCATTAAATTAACGGCAATTGCAGGTGCTTACTGGCGTGGCGACGAAAAAAATAAAATGCTTACCCGTGTTTACGGTGTTACTTTCCCAAAAGCAAAAATGCTTGAGGAATACCTGCAAATGCTTGAGGAAGCCAAAAAACGCGACCACCGGAAAATCGGTAAGGAAATGCAGTTGTTCACCTTTTCTGAAGCTGTTGGACAAGGTTTGCCGTTGTGGCTGCCAAAAGGAGCACAGTTGCGCGAACAGCTGGAGAATTTCCTGAAAAAGGTACAAAAGAAATACGGTTACGAGCAGGTGATGACACCACATATCGGCGATGTGAAGTTGTATAAAACTTCAGGTCACTTTCAAAAGTACGGACAAGACTCTTTTCAGCCAATAAGTACACCGGCAGAAGGAGAGGAGTATCTGTTGAAGCCGATGAACTGTCCGCACCACTGCGAAATTTACAAAGCATGGCCACGTTCGTACAAAGACCTTCCGGTGCGTATGGCCGAGTTTGGTACGGTTTATCGTTATTAACAAAGTGGCGAGTTGCACGGTTTAACTCGT